>JAPXQZ010000029.1:0-9570 GCA_033813835.1 Clostridia bacterium
CTCATCAGCGCGGCCGCGGCGGCGCTCAACCCGCGCTTCCTGATGCCGCAGAACATCATCAACATCCTCCAGCAGGTGTCCGTCATCGGGATGTGCACGATGGGGATGGCGCTGCTGCTCATCACGGGGCAGTTGGACATGGGCATCGGGCAACTGGTCAGCATGCTGTGCATCCTGATGGTGGTGTTCATCCAGCGCTGGCAGATGAGCCTGCCCCTGGCGCTGCTGGCGCTGGCCTTCGTCAGCGTCGGGGTGAGCCTGCTGTCCGGCTTTGTGGTGTGCAAGAGCCGCTGCACCCCGCTGATTATCACCCTGGGCATGGGCTACATCTACGAGGGCATTGCCACCTACGTGTCCGGCGGGCGGTTTTACACCCTGGACCGCAAGCTGGACTGGCTGGGGAAGATGCGGCTGTTCGGCAGCATCCCCGTGTCCATCTTCATCATGCTGGCCATCGTGCTGGTCAGCTGGGCGCTGCTCAACCGCACGCGCTACGGCCGGCGGCTGTGCTCCGTGGGCAGCAACGAGGAAAACGCCTTCCTGTGCGGCATCAACGTGGACTTTCACAAGATCACCGTGTACGGGGTGAGCGGGCTGTTCGTCTTCATCGCGGCCGTCGTGCTCATGGCGCGCACCGACACGGCCACCGCCGCGATGGGTTCCTCCTACACCCTGCAGGCGCTGGCCAGCGCGGTCGTCGGCGGCGTGTCCTTCGACGGCGGCAAGGGCACCATCACTGGCGCGCTCATCGGCTGCATCCTGCTGGGCCTCATCTCCAACGCTATGAACGTGGTGGGCATCGCGGCGACGCTGCAGACCATGGTGCAGGGCGTCATCATCGTCGTCGCGGTCGTGTTGAGCAACCTGGAGAAAATCCGGGGCAAGCGATAGGACAAGGACCGGAAAGGCCTTCCGGGCGGAAAGGGGTATCTGGATGAAACGGATTGGCATTGTGGGGGCGGGCTTCATTTCCGGCGCCCACGCGGCGGGCGCCAGGCAGTGCGGCCGCCTGGAAGTGGCGGGGTTCCACTCCCGCACGCGGGCGAGCGCGGAAAATAAGGTCAAGGAGTTCGGCGGCCGGGTCTACGACACCCTGGAGGAGATGATTGCCGATAAGACGGTGGATATCATCGACATCTGCGCGCCTTCGCACCTGCATGAGGAACTGGGGATGAAGGTGCTTAATGCGGGGAAGGCCCTGCTGCTGGAGAAACCCATCGCCCGCGACAAGAAGAGCGCGCAGGCCCTGGTCGACAAGGCGCGCGCGGACGGCACGCCCTTCATGGTGACCCAGTCGCTGCGCTTCATGCCCGCCTACATCGCCATCAGGAAGGCCGTGGACGAAGGCCGGCTGGGCCAGGTCAAGACGGCGGTCGCCGCCCGGCTGGGGCAGGCGCCCAACTGGGGGGACGGCTGGTACCTGGACCCCGAAAAAAGCGGGGGCGTGCTGTTCAACCTGACGCTGCACGACTACGACTTCCTGCGCTCCGTCTTCGGCCCCGTGTCCTCCGTGTACGGCGTGGGCGTCAAAAACCGGCGGGGCGGGTATGAGGACGTCATCGGTTCGGTCAACTTCGTTTCCGGCGTCAAGGCGGTCGTAGACGGCTCGCTGGAGATGACGCCGGGCTACCCCTTCACCATGCGCATGCGGATTGACGGCACGGAAGGCGTGGTGGAATACATCTACATCGGCGGCGTCAACCTGGACGACCACGCGAAGGAAAGCCTGCTGCTGTACAAGGAAGGCCGGCCGCCGGAAGCCCTAAAGATGGAGGGGCAGGACGCCTTCGCCAACCTGATGGGCTATTTTGTCGGGTGCATGGAGAAGGGGGAGCCGACCACGCTGTGCATGCCGGAGGAGATGGTCGAGGTCATCGATATCCTAAACGGCATCCGGCAGTCGCTGGATACCGGGGAAGCCGTCAGGCTCTGACAGTTTCCCGCGGCGCACGCCGCCGGGCGGCGGGCGCGTTTTCCTGTACTGCCGGACCGACAGAGGGGAGCGCGGAGGAGTGGGTTATCTTGCCGTTGACCTGGGAACCACCAACCTCAAGGTCGTCGCGTACGACGCGGACCTGCGGCCGCTGGCGACCGAAACCGCGGCCGTCGTGTACGATAGGCGCGGGGACTTCGTCGCATTCGACGCGGAGGCTTACTACCTTGACCTGGTAAGCATCATCAAGGCCTGCTGCCGCAAGGCCTTCGGCCAGGCGCCCTACCCCGTCCGCCAGATCGCGCTGACCGGCCAGGCCGAGACGCTGGTGGTGCTGGGGAAGGACGGGAAACCCGCGTGCGCCGCCATCTCCTGGATGGACATGCGCTCCAGGGAGGAATGCGCGGAGCTGCGCGGCGTGTTCAGCGCGGAGGAGGGATACCGGAAGACGGGCCAGCCGGAGATGATCCCCACCTGGCCGGTCACCAAGATCCTGTGGCTGAAGAAGAACGAGCCGGACACCTTCAAAAAAGCGGCCAAGTACCTGCTGCTGAAGGACTACATCCAGTACCGCCTCTGCGGCGTGCTGGCGGGCGAGCACACGGTCTACAACTTTTCCCACTATTTCGACATCGTCAACAAGTCGTACTGGACGGATATCCTGGATTACTGCGGCGTAAAGGGAGAGCAGCTGCCGCCCCTGGTTTCGCCCGGCGCCCTGCTGGGCCGCCTGACGCCGGAGAGCGCGCGGGCGATGGGCATCGACCCGGCGGCGACGGTCAACGCGGGCATGCTGGACCATTTCGCCGGCATGATCGGCACCGGCAACATCCGCCCGGGCGTCATCAGCGAATCCACCGGCACGGTGCTGGCGCTGGCCACGATGGTGGACAGGCCCCTGCTGACCCCGGAGATGCTGCAGCTGCACTGCGGGCCTTTCGACGGCACCTACGTGTTTTTGCCCACCTGCGAAAGCGGGGGCGCCAGCCTGGAGTGGTACCGCAATGCCTTCCTGGAGGGCGTCAGCTTTCCGGACATCGACCGCGTCTGCGCGCAGCGCCCGCGCCCCGGCGCCGTCACCTTCCTGCCCTACCTGACCGGCGCCAACGCGCCGGACTTCAACCTGGACGCCTCCGGCGTGTTCTTCGGCTTCAAGGCGCAGGCGGACCGCTACGACTTTGCCCTGGCGGTGATGGAGGGCGTCGCCCACATGCTCAACGACAACATCATGAGCCTGGCCAGGGCCGGCATCCGGGCGGACAGCGTCATCTCCACCGGCGGCGGCGCCAAGAGCGCGCTGTGGTGCCAGATCAAGGCGGATATCACCGGGTATACGGTGCGGGTGCCGGACAACCGGGAGGCCGCCTGCCTGGGCGCCGCCCTCACCGCGGCGGTGACGGACGGCCGCTTCCCCGATTATGATTCCGCGGTCCGGGAATGCGTGCGCATCAAAACGGAATACGCGCCGCAGCTCCACGAGGCCTACGCGGCGTCCGGCCGACTGTACAAGGCGGTGTACGACAGCCTGCAGGAGCCTTTCCGGGCGCACGCGGCCTGGCGCAAGTAGATCAAAGAGATGTCCGAATCAAAAAGCAGGCCGCGTCGCGGGCCTGCTTTTTGTCGCGATTGAACACGCAGGGTGGTCAGGCGGGCGCCGCCTGCCGCGGGAAGAAGTAGCCGCGCAGCGGGGTTCCGAGGGGGGGCGTGATGACGGTGCGGTCAAACCCGGCCTGAGACGTACCCATGGTTCCGGTTACACCTTTCTGTCCTGCAGTTTTCCGTCCAGCAGCACGCCCTGGACGTTCATCCAGTGGTCGACCAGGACGAGGTCGGCGACCGCGCCGCGGCGGATGCGCCCGCGGTCCTTCCAGCCCAGCAGCGTGGCGGGGTTGAGGGAGGCGTAGCGGAACACGTCCACCAGGCTGGCGCCGGTGTGCTTGAGCATATTGCGGCAGGCCACGTTGAGGGTCAGCTTGCTGCCGGCGATCTGCCCGGAGAAGTCGAAGTTGATGTCGTTGACGCCGTCGTAGCCGGGCGGCACGGGGCCGTTGAACACGCAGGCGTCGGAGATGAGGATGACCTTGTCCTTGCCCTTGATCTTCAGCACCAGCCGCAGCATCATCGGGTCCACGTGGATACCCCGCGAATCGCAGATGAGCTCGGCGTAGATGTCGTCGCGGTAGTTGACCGTCTCATCCACGCATACGCCCCGGCATTCCGGATATTTGGGCAGGTCCCCCGTCGCGTTGGTATGGTGCGTGCCCACGCGCAGGTTGTCGATGGCGTCAATCTGTTCCGGCGAGGCTTCGCTGTGGGCGACGGCGAAAATCATGCCGGGCTTCTTCTTTTTGACGTCGGCCACGAAGTCCAGCACGCCCGGGCGCTCCGGCGCCACGCACCAGATCTGGGTGAACGCCGCCGCCTCCTCGATGAGCGGGCGGTACATCGCGCTGTCGATTGCGCCCCGCCAGGGGTTGTTCTCCTGGTCGGCGCCGAACTTGGGGTTGAGGTAGGGGCCTTCCATGTACAGCCCCCGGATGACGCGGCCCCTGGGGTCTTCGCTCGCCCCGCGGACCTTGCGGACCGCCGCGATCAGGTCGGGTTGGGGCAGGTTGAAGTACAGCGCCGGCAGCAGCGAGGTGGTCCCGTGCTGGAGGTGGAACTGCGCGGCGTCCAGCGGGTCGTCGTAAAACCAGGATACGCCGCCGGAATGGGTATGGATATCAACCAGGCCGGGGCCCAGAAAGGCCCCCCCGGCATCCACCACTTCCGCGCCGGGGGGAGCCTCCAGGCTCCGCATTTCGCCAAAATCAACGATGCGCCCGTTCTCCGTCAGGAGGATGCCGTCTGGAATGACGTGGTCGGGCAGGATGAGGTGGGCGTTGATAAGGGCAAGCATGCTCAGTAGCCCGCGAACTCGTCGTAGCCGAAGGGCTCCGCCAGCGGCAGGCTGACGTACACCTGGGTCTTCATCAGCTGCAGGATGGAG
The DNA here is from genome assembly GCA_033813835.1 of Clostridia bacterium. Classification (GTDB taxonomy): domain Bacteria; phylum Bacillota; class Clostridia; order Christensenellales; family Aristaeellaceae; genus UBA6115. The sequence continues at coordinate 4,923 of JAPXQZ010000029.1, forward strand.
CTGGGCACCAGGGGCGTGACCGGCCCGTGGAGGACCAGGCGGGAAATCATCCGCTGCCAGGAGGAGAAGGTGCCGCAGGTCTGCAGGGCATGCACCTCAATGCGTTCCCTGGAGTTGAGCACGTCCACCGGCCCGATGGTCGCGGCCTTGGGCGGCACGTTGGCGATGTTGCCCGACATGCCGAACACCCCGTGCAGGGAGTTCTGCAGGATGGTCATCGGATGCAGGTCGATGATTTTGGCCTCCTGCTGCAGGTACTCGTTGATGTCCTCCTTGATAAACTCCTTGACCGGGTCGATGAAGGCCAGGTGGCCGGTCCACCCGGGGCTGGAGGAGCAGAGGTCCGCGCCGCCGCCGCCGCAGTCGGCGATCATCTTCGAATAGGAGGAGATGTTCTTGTCCGTCGGGTACACGATGTTTTCCCGGGGCATCCGCAGGTCCGCGTCGATGGCGCCGTAGAGGCTGATGAGCAGGGAGCGGGCGAAGCTCGCCTCGTAGGTCTCCGGCGCGATCTTGCCGTCCTGGTCCGCCCACTCGTCCATGGCGAACACGTGGACGTTGCGGCAGTTGACCCTGTGGTAGTTGATCAGCTCGGCGACCGGCAGGTAGGTGTCCGGCTCCGGGTTGCCCAGGATGAGGGTCAGCTTCCTGTCCTGCTCGTCGGATTCCTTGATGAGCGTGAACAAACGGCCGATGAGCACCGGATGGGGGTTGAACATGACCTTGATTTTGAAGTCGGGGTTATCGTGCTTCTCCAGGTCCTTCCCGCCGAGCTTGGCCAGGCGGTTGCACAGCTCCCGGTCCTTGAAGGGGACGAAGTCGGCGGGTTCAAAGGGCCAGTGCACGTTGGGGATGCTTTTCATGAAACAGGTCCTCCTCTTCCATTTGATATATCCGATCCATGTTCTGCAGGGCGGCGCCGATGGCCGAGGCGTTGGCGCCGATGCTTGACACGGAAATGGCCGTATCCTGGTAGATGACGTCGATGGTGACGCGGCGGATGGTGTCGGCGATGGCCTCCAGGACGATGGGATTGTCCATCAGCATGCGGCCGCCCAGGATGACCAGGGGCGGGTTGAGCAGGCTGATGGCGTTGGAGATGCCAATGCCGATGAACTCCCCCGCGTTCTTCAGCAGCTGCGCGCTGTACGCGCTGCCCTGGGCCGCGGCCTGAACCAGGTGCTTGATGGTCACGCCCTCGCCCGGGGCGGCCGTTTTGGCCAGGACGTCCTCCGGGTGCAAGCGGACGTACTCGTTGGCCATCGCGTGCAGCACCCAGCCGGACGCCAGCGACTCGATGCAGCCCCGGCGGCCGCAGCTGCAGGGGGGGCCGTCCCGCTGCACGATGGTGTGCCCGACCTCCCCGGCCTTGCCGCCGATGCCCGTGTACAGGGTCTGGTTGATGACGATGCCGCAGCCGATGCCCAGCCCCAGGTCAAACACCAGGAAGCTGTCCGCGCTGCGCCCGGCGCCCAGGTGCAGTTCCGCCAGCGCCATCAGCTGGGAGCAGTCCCCCACCAGCACCGGCTTTTGGTACTTTCTCCTGAAATAGCGCCGGATGTCGACGTTTTTCAGGCAGGGGATGTTCTCCACCAGCACCGCCTGGCCGTTGTTGACCGAATGCCCGGGAATCGCGACGCCGATGCCGGAGACGTCCGCCATGGACAGGCGGGCGCGCAGCAGTAGGTTGTCGATCATCAGGGAACAGATGGAGAAAAACAGGTCCGGGTCCAGAGGCTCGCGCAGGTTGACCTCCACGGAGTCGGAGCAGAGCACCTGGCCTGCAAAGTCCAGGATGACGCCGGTGATGTGGGAGCCGCCGAAATCCAGCCCGATGCAGCGAGCGTAATCGCCGTTCAAGGTGAGGATTTCCTTGGGCCGGCCGGCCTTCTGCCGCTCCAGCCGCTCAAAGCGGATCTGCTGCTTTTCCAGCAGCTCCTTGGTGATGTTGGTGATGGACTTCTTGTCCAGGCCGGTCTGGCGGGACAGCTCGACGCGCGACATGCCGCCCTGCGCGCGGAAAATGCCCAGCACCTTCCGGCGGTTGTACAGCTTGAGATAGCTTTGGTCTCCCCGCTGGGAATACGGCATGATGCACCTCACGACCTCTCTGGCGCCATGTTAATGGAATGAAACCACAAAGTCAAACGACAGGCGGCAATATCTTAAACTAAGATAGGTTTTCCTCAACTCCATTTAGGGGCTCATCCGCCGCGCGCCCCGGCGGACGCTGCTCCCGGAACGCCCGGGGCGTGACGCCGGTCGCGCTTTTGAACGCGTAGTAAAGGATCTGGGCGTCCCGGAACCCGGACGCCCGGGCGACCTCCGACAGCGTCAGGCAGGTGTCCCCCAGCAACATCCGGGCGTGGCGGATGCGCAGGGCGCCTACGTAGGCCGAGTACTTTTGGCCCGTATGTTTCTTGAAGAGAAAGGACAGGTAGCTGTAATTCAGGTGGAAAGTTTCCGCGATGGCCTTGAGCGTCAGCCGGCTGTCCCGGAAGTGGACGTCCACGTAGGCCTGTACCCGGCGGGCGATGCCCTCATCGCCCGCGATGGCCCCGCCGCCCGGAACGGCCGGGACGATGGGGGCTATCCCCGTGCGGCCGGCGACGGCTTCCAGCAGCTCCGCCAAATCGCCGGGGGATAGCGGTTTGGCCAGGTACCGGATGACGCCGTGCCGGAACGCCTCCTGTGCGGAGACAAGCCTGCGGTCACCCGTCAGCACCGCCAGGCAGGCGGACGGCCAGGCAGCCCGCAGGGCCTGCAGCGCCTGGCGCGCGGTCCGGCCTGGGAAAGTAATTTCGGAAATAACCAGGCAGGGCGCGGCGAATTGCCCCTCCGCTTCCAGAGGAGGGGCGCCCAGAATCCCCGCGACGCAGAACCCGGAAGCCTCCCAAGGGAAACCGGCCGCCAGGCGCTCCGCGGCCTTTCGGTCCGGCTCCACCAATACGACGCTTTTCATTTCCGGGCTGATTATAGCATGAAATCCGCGCGGGGCGGTAATTGATGGAAGATTTCTAAAAACAATAGTGAAGATAGGTTTATCCAAAACATTCGCGTTGTTGCCCCGGGTGCCTGTTTCTATAATGAAACCACCCATGGATGCCTGCGTTCGCATCCATATCAAGCAATCAAATAGGAGGAAACCACATGAGGAAACTGCTGTCACTGCTGCTGTGCCTGGTCCTGCTGGGTTCGGTCGCGTCCGCGCTGGCCCAGGCCGACTATACCGGGCGGAAACTGGACGTGCTGTTCATGGTCGGCGGCCAGGGCAAGATGGCCGACCCGATCCTGGCCAAGCTGGAGGAGAAGCTGCCGGGGCTGGAGACCATGGTTACCTACGACCACATGGCCGCCGACATCCTGCGCAACCGCACCCTGGCGGGCGACATGCCCGACATCTTCGACGTCAACCAGTACTTCTACAACCACATGGCGGCCATCGACGAGGGCATCGTCAAACCCCTGGACTTCCTCTACGATACGCCATGCGTAGACGACCCCTCCAAGACCATCAAGGATATCCTCAACTTCCAGACCATGTCGATCGGCCACGTCGGCGACAGCTATTACCTGATGCCCGACACGCTGTACACCTCGGGCCTGTGGTACGACGCCAAGATGTTCCGCGACCTGGGCTACGAGGTGCCCAAGACCTGGGACGAGTTCGTCGCCCTGGGCGAGAAGGCCAAGGCGGACGGCAAATACCTGCTGCTGTACACGACCAAGTACGGCGGGGAATACTTCCAGCAGTACTGGTTCGACCCGCTGCTGCTGTCCCTGGACCTGGAGGCCTACGGCGACCTGCAGAACCTCAAGGAGAACGCCTGGAGCCACCCGGCGGTGCGCAAGGCGCTGGAACTGACCGTGGACCTGATTGACAGGGGCTACGTGGACCAGGTGTCCGGCACGCTGGATATCCCGGAGACGCAGATGGAGTTTTGCAACGGGAAGGTGCTCTTCTATGCCTGCGGCTCCTGGCTGGAGGCGGAGATGGCGGGCAACTGGCCGGAGGGCTTCGAGCTGACCTACCTGCCCTTCCCGCCGCAGAAGGAAGGCGAGCCCAGCTACAACGTGGTCGCCCCTGTGGTGAGCGCGGTGGCCGTGACGACCAAGAACGAGGATTTGATCAAGGAATACTACCGCTACATGCTCTCCGACCCGGAGACCATCGAACAGATTATCGGGTTCACGATGAACGGCCTGCCGATCAAGGGGTTCTCGGAGAAGTACGGCCACCTGCTGCCCGCGTCGGTGAACTCCTGCTGGCAGCAGATCGACAGCGGCCGGGTGCTGAGCGTGGGCGACAGCATGCCGCTGTTCTACAACGACTGCGTCGACCTGCTCAATGACCTGAGCGGCACCCTGACGGCCAGGACGATGTCGGTGGACGAGTACATCGACACGATGAACCAGTACTTTGCCGACAAGATCGCCGACGAGGACGTCGTGAAACGCCATTTCGACATGGAAGGCATCATGGAAGCCCTGAAGGAATACCGGTAATCCAAGGGGGCAGCCGGGGGTGAACCCCGGCTGCCCCGCCTGAAGCACAGAAAGGTTTGGGACCAATGTCCATCATTGACTCTGGGCAGGGCACGGCGCCGCGGCCCGGCGGCCGCGGCGGCAAAACGGGGATCTCGCACGT
>JAPXQZ010000029.1:9580-12192 GCA_033813835.1 Clostridia bacterium
CGGCCGGGAGGGAAACCTCCCGGCTGCCCGATTCGTTCACGGAGAAAGGTTTGGCTTCAATGACCACAATTGGTTCCGGGCAAAACACGGCGCCGGCTTCCGGGGGCGCCGGAGGAAAGGTGAGGCGTTCACACGCGGAGCGCTCCAGGAGATGGTTCATCTTCCTGTTCTCCGTGCCCGCCCTGGCGTTTTATTTTTTCTTCCGCTTCCTGCCCTCCATCATGGGCTTTGCGATCAGCCTGTTCAACTGGAAGGGCGTCTCCCTGAACATGAAGTTCATCGGGCTTGACAACTACAGCCGGCTATTCCAGGACAGCGTGTTCTACAAAGCCCTGGGCAACCACTTTTACATCTACCTCCTCAACACGGCCATCGTCTTCGTCCTGGCCATCGCGCTGGCGGTCCTGATTACCAACACCAAGCTGAGGGAGCGCAATTTCTACCGCATCATGCTGTTCTTCCCCTCGGTCGTCCCGGCGGTCATCGTCAACGTTTTGTGGGTCAGCGTATACAATCCCCACATCGGCATGCTCAACAGCCTTTTGGGCATGCTGGGCATCCCGGGGCAGAACTGGCTGGGCGACGGCGCGATTGTCAAGAATTCGCTCATTTTCGTCATGGTGTGGTATTCGCTGGGATTTTATATGGTGCTGTTCATGGCGGCTGTCCTGAACATCCCCGCGGATTTGTTCGAGGCCTCCCGCATCGACGGCGCGGGAACCGTCCGGCAGACCTTCTCCATCACCATCCCGCTCATCTGGGAACAGGTCCGTACCGCCCTGGTGTTCTTTATCGTCACCTCCTGCGGCGTGGGGTTCAACGTCGTGTTCATGCTGACCAAGGGCGGGCCCAGCAAGGCGTCGGAAATCCTGCCGTCCTACATGTACATGCTTTCCTTCGGCGGCCAAAGCAAGTTCGGCTACGCCATGGCGGTGGCGGTCATGATCATGCTGATTACCACCTCCCTGGCCCTGCTGCTGCTGCGGATCACCAGGCGAGAAAGCCACGAGATGTAAAGGGGCGAAGAGATGACAGCCAGATCGGAAGAACTGAAAACCGGGGTCAAGCAGGCGCTGCTGCACAACCTGATCCGCATCCCCCTGCTCCTGTACGTGCTGACAATCATCGTCCCGTTCGTGTTCATGCTGATGAACTCGTTCAAGTCCAGCCGCGAGTTCTACAACAACTTCTGGAGCCTGCCCACCACGTTCAATTTCGACAACTACCTCCATGCCATCGAGACCAGCGGCATCCTGCACATGTTCACAAACACCGTCTTCATCGTTTTGAGCGCGCTGGTGCTCAACATCCTGTCCTCCTCCATGATCGCCTACGTGATCGCCAGGAGCCGGACCCGCGTGGGCGAGGCGATGTACAAGTTTTTCCTCTTCGGCATGCTGACGCCCGGCATCGTGACCCTGATTCCCCTGTTCCTCATCGCGCGCACCATCGGCCTGTTCAATACCCGCGCCATTTTAATCCTGGTCTACACGGGGTTTGAGGTGCCCTTCGCGGTATACGTCTTCACCTCGTTTTACAAGACGCTCCCCAGCGTTTTGGAGGAGGCGGCCTACATCGACGGGGCCAGCCGGTACAAGACCTTCTGGCGCGTCATCTTTCCCCTGTCAATGCCGGGGGTGATCACGGTGGGGGTGTTCAATTTCATTGAATACTGGAACGACTACCTCATAGCCATGACGCTGGTGTCCGACGATGCGAAAAAGACGATTTCCCTAGGTGTGATGCGCCTGCAGGCGGCCAATAACGTCCGGACCGAATGGGGACAGCTGTTTGCGGTATGCGTCATGGTCATCCTGCCGGTGCTGCTGATTTACATTATTTTCCAGCGCTACCTGACCAGCGGCATGACGGCGGGGGCGGTCAAGGGCTGAGCGGGCGGGCAGCCGTATTGCAGGTATGGTTCCCTTCAAACCGCGTCCCGGGGCGTTTATCAGTCCGCGTGATTTGGAAGATGAATGAAAGCGATATGAAACGATGAGGGAAATCAGGATTGGCTGGGCGGGCGCCAGCATCACGCCGGACCGCCCCGTGGTGATGGTGGGGCAGATGTACCACCGGGTGTCGGAATATGTGCGCGACCCGCTGACCGCGACGGCCCTGGCGCTGGACAACGGGGAAACCCAGGCGGTATTCGTGTCCCTGGACATGGTGGAGCCGCCCTACTGGCTGAAGGAACGGCTTGACCAGCTGCTCGCGGGCGTGGAGGGCCTGGATCCCCGGTACGTTTCCCTGGGCGTGACGCACACGCATTCCTCCTCCGATTTCAACAGCGATTTCCTGCGGGACGCGAACGAGAAAATCCTGGGCACGGACATCCTGCCGCCGGTTGAGATGGGCCCTGAGGTGCTCCGGGGCGAGGAGGCGCAGGCCTTCCTGGCGGAGCGGCTGTCGGACGTCATCCGCAGGGCCTGGGAGGGGCGGACGGAAGGCGGGGTCAGCAGCGCGCAGGAGTACGCCGTCACCGGCTTCAACCAGCGCCCGGTGTTCCGGGAGGCGGACGGGCTGAAGGCCGTCCTGCACGGGGACTGCTCCCGTCCGGAATTCACGGGCTTTGAGAACGGCGCGGACAGCGGGGTAGGGCTGCTGTACAC
>JAPXQZ010000030.1:0-11799 GCA_033813835.1 Clostridia bacterium
CTGCGGGAGGACTTCCGCATCAAGGCGCCGGACCTGTACCAGGCCGTGGGCAACCTTTCCGGCGGCAACCAGCAGAAGGTCATGCTGGGCAAGTGGATTTTCGCCGAGCCCCGGGTGCTGCTGATGGACGAGCCGACGCGCGGGATCGACGTAGGCGCCAAGTACGAGGTTTACCAGATCATCAACCGCCTCGCGCAGGAAGGCCGGCACGTGCTGCTGGTTTCCTCCGAGATGGCCGAGCTCATCGGCCTGTGCGACCGGATTTACGTCATGAGCGAAGGCCGCATCGCCGGCGAGGTCGCGGGCGATACGGCGACGCAGGAAAACATCATGGCCCTGATTATCAAAGGCGCCAGGGAGAAGGTCCTATGAACAGTCTGCGGAAGGCCGCCCAATCCAACCTGCGCCAGTACACCATGGGCGTCGCCCTGGTGGTGCTGGTCCTCGTCCTGCAGTTCGTCACCGGCGGCACCATGCTGCGGCCCCTGAACATCAGCAACCTCCTGCACCAGAATATGTACGTGTTCGTGCTGGGCATGGGCATGCTGCTGTGCATCCTGACCGGCGGCAACATCGACCTGTCCGTCGGCGCGGTGGTCGCCTTCACCGGTGCCATCTGCGGGGTGCTAATGGTGGACCTGCGCATGTCCACCTGGCCGGCGGTGCTCATCGTGCTGGGCGCGGGCCTGCTGGTGGGCGCCTGGCAGGGGTTCTGGATCGCGGTGGTCAAGGTGCATCCCTGGATTACGACGCTGGCGGGCAGCCTGCTCTTCCGCGGCCTGGCCCAGGTCATCCTCGACGGCCGCTCCATCGGGCCCTTCCCGGAGCCCTTCCAGTTCCTGGCCACCGGATTTTTCACCGACGTCGCCGGCGGCGGCTCCGGGCTGCACCTGCTGTCCGTCCTCATCGGCGCCGCGGGCACCCTGGCCTTCGTCGCGGTGGTGCTGTTCTTCCATTTCCGCAACAAAAAGCTGGGCCTGCCCACCTCCACCCCCGCCCAGCTGGCGTTGAAAATCATCCTGGTGGCGCTGTTCGTCAACCTCTTGGCCTGGCGCCTGGCGGGCTACAAGGGCGTCTCCTTCGCGATGCTGCTGCTGGTCGGCCTCATCCTGCTGTTCTCCTTCATCACCAAGAAATCCGTCTTTGGCCGCCATCTCTACGCGATGGGCGGCAACATCAAGGCCGCCAAGCTCTCCGGCATCAACACCGCGCGGCTGATGTTCGCCGTGTACGTGATATCCGCGCTGATGGCGACGGTGGCGGCCATCCTGGTCACCGCCCGGCTCAACGCCGCCACGCCCAAGGCCGGCGTGGGCTATGAGACCGACGCCATCGCCGCCTGCTTCCTGGGCGGCGCCTCCATTTCCGGCGGCTCGGGCACGGTGTTCGGCGTGCTGGTCGGCGCGCTGATCATGGGGGTACTCAACAACGGCATGTCCCTGCTGGGCGTGTCCATCGACTGGCAGGCCGCTATCAAGGGCCTGGTCGTACTGGTCGCCGTCGCCTTCGACATGTACTTCAAGAACCGCCAGCGCTCCTCCATCTGAGGCGCGGGAGAGGGAGAACCGATGGATTTGAAACAGCTGTACGCCTGGTGCGCGGTGCCGGCGGAGGAACTGGAGGGGCACCCGGAACTGAAGGTCCCCTTCCGCCTGGTTCCCGATTCCGCGGCCATGGGCCGGCTGATGGCGGAGGAGCTGGTTTCTGACGTCGAAACGGCCAACCGGGAGGGGCGGGCGCTGCGCGCCATCATCCCCTGCGGCCCCAGCTGCTGGTACAAGCCCTTCGAGGACCTCGTCAACGCCCGCGGCGTCAGCCTCAAGAACCTGCACGTCTTCCACATGGACGAGTGCCTGGACTGGGAGGGCAGGCTGCTGCACCCGGAGGACCCCTACAACTTCCGCTCTTCCATGGAAAAGCACTTTTACGGCGGCATCCGGCCCGAGCTGGCCGTGCCCGAAGCCCAGCGGCACTTCCTGTCGCCGGCGACGATGGAGGAAATCCGCGCGGAAATCCACCGGCTGCCCGTGGACGTGACCTACGGCGGCTGGGGCCAGGACGGCCACGTCGCCTACAACCAGGCGCGCCGGATGCCCTACAGCCCCGCCTCCCTGGAGCAGCTACGCCGCTCCTCCATCCGCCTGCAGTACAACAACGAGGATACCGTCCTCGCCCTGGCGCAGCGGGTGTACGGCACCGCCTACCAGTTCGCGCCCCCGATGTCGGTCACCCTGGGGCTTTTGGAATGCCTGGGCGCCAAAAAGGTGCGTCTGTTCTCCGACACCGGCGCCTGGAAGCAGACCGCGCTGCGCGTGGGCCTGTTCTCCCCGCCGGACCCGGAGTATCCCATGACCCTGCTGCAGGAGCACCCGGACGCGATGCTGACCGCCACCCTGGATACCGCGCGCCACCCCATCTCCTTGAACCCCCAGTGGAAGTTCGCCGGGGTCAACGACAATGACGCCGCTGTTTGACCGCTTCGTCGGCACCGGGGGCATCGGCTCGGGCATCATCTTCCTGATGGACGACAACCGGCCCCTAAGCCGCCACGAGACGCGGCTGGCGGAGCTGAGCGGCGCGAAGGACTACTGCAAGCAGCACATCATCCTGCACTACGTGTCGCGCATCCTCTCCCCGCAATCGGCCGTCCACGCCGTGGGCGCCGTGGGGCGGGACGCCGCGGGCCGGGAGCTGCTGGAGATGATGTGGGGCGCCGGCATCGACACGGCCTTCGTGCGCGATTCCGCCCTGCCCACGATGTACGCCGTGTGCCTGCAGTACCCGGACTCGGCCATCTGCAACGTGACCACGGCCCGCAGCGCCAGCAGCACGGTGACCCCGGGGGACGTCAAAACCGCGCTTGACGCGCTGGGGGACAAGGTTGGCAAAACCGCCTGCGCCATTGCCGCGCCCGAGGTACCCGTCGCGGCGCGCCTGGCGCTGCTGAAGGGCGCGGGGGAGCGGGGCGCGCGCCGCGCGGCCTCCTGCCTGGCGGACGAGGTGGAGGAATTCCTGGCCGGGGGCGGCGTGGAGAACACCGACTGGCTGTTTGTCAACGAGGAGGAAGCCGCCGCTTTCTGCCATGAAAGCGCCCGGGAGCCGGAGCGCCTGGCGCGGGCCTGCCATGGCGCGCTCCGCCGGAGGAACCCCGGCATTGGGCTGGCCGTCACCTTCGGCCGCCGGGGCAGCTGGGTGTGCCAGGGGGAAACGGCGCGGCACGTGCCCGCGGTCCCCGTAACGGCCGCAGCGACGGGCGGCGCGGGGGACGCCTTCCTGGCGGGCACCCTGTGCGGGATGGCGCTGGGCCTGCCCTTCATGGCGGAAAAGGGGCCCCTCGCCGCCCACCTGGGCAGCCGCCTGGCGGCGGAATCCGTCACCTCCATGGACACCATCGCCCCGCACATCGACCGGGCGCTGGCGCTGTCCGCCTTTCAGGAACTGCTGAAACAGGGAGGATCCGACTGATGACCGGCGTATCCAGAACACCCTGGGGAAGCCACGGGGGACAGGACGTCAGCCTGTACGTCCTGCAGGGCGGAGGCCTGCGTCTGACGGTGTCCAATTACGGCGCCCTGTTGCAGTCCCTGGTCCTGGAAGACGCGCCGGGCGGCCTCAAAGACCTGGTGCTGGGCTATGACAGCCTGCGGGAATACGTGGACGGCGGTTACTTCTTCGGCGCTTCCATCGGGCCGGTCGCCGACCGGATGGCGGGCGGGACCTGCAGACTGGACGGGCGGACGGTTCAGCTGCCGAGGAATGCCGGGCCGGACAGCATGCACAGCGGCCCCGGCGGCTTCCACAGCCGGCTGTGGGATGCCGAAATCCTGGAGGACGGCGTGGCCTTTTCCGGCGTGTTCCCGGAGGAGGGGGACGGCTTCCCGGGAACCCTGACCGCGCGGCTGGCCTACCGCCTGCTGCCGGACCGCGCCCTGCGGCTGGAATACGCCGCCTCCTGCACCCGGGAAATGGCCTTCAGCTTTACCAACCACTCCTACTTCAACCTGTCCGGCTCCAGGACAGACTGCCGGCGGCACACGCTCCGCCTCAACGCGGATTTCTACGCGGAAACCCAGGGCGAGACCGACCCCCTGGCCACCGGCCGCTTCCTGGGCGTCGCCGGCACGCCCCTGGACTTCCGGGAGGGGGCGGGCGTGGGGGACGCCGTATCCCGGTCGGAACACCCGGAAATCCGTTCCGCCGGCGGCGTGGACCACTACTTTTCCGTCCGCGGCGCGGGCTTCCGGGAGATGGCCCGGCTGACAAGCCCGGCGGACGGCCTGGGGCTGTCGTGCTGGTCGGACGCGGAAGGCCTGCAGGTCTATACCGGCAACTTCATTGCCCCGGGCTCCCGCGGCAAGGGCGGCGCCGCCTACGGGCCGTACTTCGGCGTCTGCCTGGAGACGGGGCAGCTCCCCAACGCCGTCAACTTCCCTTCCCACCGCGCGCGCGTGGTGAAGGAGGCGGGGGAGGTCTACCGGGCGGCGACGGAATACCGGCTGGAGCGGCTGTAAGCAGGACAGGCCTGAAGGACGGGGACTTCGTCCCCAAACCCCGCCCGGGGAGTCCCTCTCCGAACCCCGATACTTCGCATGGCACGGCGGCCGGCCTGCACCGCGGGCTCGGCAAGGCGCGAGCATACAATCAGCAAGGAGGAACGGTCGTGATTCGGGCAAAAGTTGGTTTCGTGGTCTACGGCGTGCACAAGGACGGGCTGAAGGATCCCTCGGGGGACCCGTTCATCGACGCGGGCGTCATTGAGCGCTCGAGGAAGGCGCTCAAGGGCGCGGGGCTGGAGGTCGTTTCAAACGACCTCATCGTCGCCACCAAGGAGGAGGCAAAGCAGGTCATCCTGCCCCTGGCCAAGGACGACAGCGTGGACTGCCTGGTGCTGTTCTCCGGCACCTGGGTCTGGGCCGCCAACATGATTGCCGTCCTGCGCGCGTTCGCCAAGACCGGCAAGGGCATCGTGGTGTGGACCTACCCCGGCTCCCAGGGCTGGCGCCCGGTAGGCGGGCTGGTGCTCAAGGCCGCCCTCAAGGAAATCGGCATCCCCCACCGCTTCGTGTATGGCGCGGCGGAGGACCCCAAGGAGCTGGCCAGGATCGTCAGCTACGCCCAGGCCTCCGCGGTCAAGAACCGCCTGCAGATGACCACCCTGGGCGCCTTCGGCGGCCGGGGCATGGGGCAGACCTGCGGCGTGGCCGACCCTTCCCAGTGGATGAAGACCTTCGGCATCGACATCGATTCCCGCGACACCACCGAGCTGCTCGCGGCCGCGAAGGCCGTCCCTGAGAAGGAGGTGGACAAAGCCTTTGCGCTCATCGGCCACACCTTTGTGGAAAAGCCGGCGCGCAACGCCATGACGGAGCGCTCCGTGCGGCTGTACCTGGCGCTGAAGAAACTCATCAGGAAGCACGGCTTCAGCTACTACACCATCCAGTCCTTCCCCGGCCTGGCGGACGACTACACCGCCACCTGCTTCGCCCAGTCCATGATGCTCGACGCCGGGGTGCCCACCTCGACGCTGTCGGACTTCAACACCGTCCTCACCAGCATCCTCATCACCTACCTGAGCCATGAGCCCACCTACTACGGCGACCTGCAGTGCCTGGACAAGGAAGCCCGGGAGATCAAGATCATCGGCGACGGCGCGGTTCCGCCCTCCCTGGCCAACCGCCACGGCGCGCGCTTCGCCCAGCACGGCATCGCGACAGAAGGCGCCGCCGGCGGCCTGTCCGTCAGCCTGGTGTGCAAGGCCGGCGAAGGGGTGCTGGGCCGCGTCAGCCGCCAGGACGGCAAGTTCCGCCTGGTTGTCGCGCGCTGCACGGTGTTTGAGCCGGGCGACGATGAAATCGAAGCGCGCCGCCAGGAATGCGGCATCCCCTTCTGGCCCCACGCCTTCCTCAAGGTGCACTGCGACGTGGACCAACTGATGGAAAACTGGGACAACGAATACGGCTGCCTGGGCTACGGCGCCCACCTGTACGACCAGCTCATCGACTTCGCCCATCTGACGGGCATGGAGGTCGTCGCGCTGTAAGCGCCGCCCTCACGGGCGGCCTTCCCCAACACCCAAACCGCCGGCACAGCCGGACCAAAGGAGCGAGGCGTGGCAAAGAAAATCACCTTCATCGGCGCGGGCTCGCTAGAGTTCACCCGCGACCTGGTCACGGACATCCTGACCTTCCCGGCCTTCCGGGACGCGCATATCTGCCTGATGGACATCAACCCCAAACGCCTGGACTACGCCCGCCAGGGCGTGGAAGCCATCTTCAAGGCCGGGAAGTATCCCGCCACGGTTTCCACGACCGGCGACCTGAAGACCGCGCTGGACGGCGCCGACGGCGTGCTTATCACCGTGCTGCAGGGCGGGGTGGAAGTCTGGCGCCACGACATCGAGATTCCCGCGCGCTACGGCGTGGACATCTGCGTGGGCGACACGCGCGGGCCCTCCGGCATCTTCCGCTTCCTGCGCACCGCGCCGGTGCTGCTGGACATCTGCCGGATGGTGGAACAGGTGTGCCCGGACGCCATCGTGCTCAACTACACCAACCCCATGGCCATGCTGGTGCGCGTCCTGCAGAGCGAGACGAAGGCGAAGGTGACGGGCCTGTGCCACAGCGTGCAGGGCACCGCCGAGCTGCTGGCCGGCTTCATCGGCGCGCCCTTGGAGGAAATCACCTACACCTGCGTGGGCATCAACCACCAGGCCTACTTCCTGGAGTACAAGTGGAACGGCAAGGACGCCTATCCCCTCCTGCGCGAGGCGATGAAAAAGCCCGAGGTGGCAAACGCCGAGCCGGTCAGGAACGAGCTGTTCAAGGCCTTCGGCTACTACTGCACCGAGTCCTCCGGCCACAACTCCGAGTACCTCTACTGGTTCCGCAAGCGCCCCGACCTCATCGAGAAGTACTGCACCCACGGCACCGAGTGGAACCCGGGCGAGCACGCCTACCTGCTGAAGGAGTACCTGGGCCGCGAGCATACCTGGGAGGACGAGTTCAAGACCTGGCTCAACGACCCCAACAAAGACCTCTCCCGCGGGGGCGAATACGCATCCAACATCTTCAACGCCCTCTTCGGCGATTACACGCCCTTCCTCTTCAACGGCAACCTGCGCAACTTCGGCCTGGTGGACAACCTGCCCCAGGGCGCCTGCGTGGAGGTGCCCGTCATCGCCTCCCGCGCCGGCATCCAGCCCATCCACGTGGATCCGCTGCCCGACCACATCGCCATCCTGGTCAACACCCTCTCCCGCTGCGAGGAGCTGGCAGTCAAAGGCTTCCTGGAGGGCGACCCGATGAAAATCTACCACGCCATCTGCTTCGATCCCCTGACGGCCAGCGTGCTGAGCCTGCAGGAAATCCGGGACATGACCAACGAAATGTTCGAGAAGAACAAGGACTATCTGCAGTATTTTAAATCCCTGAGGGTCTAAAAATAAACAGGAGGAATCCGCAATGAACAAACGTTTCCTGGCCCTGCTCCTCGTGACGGCGCTGCTGCTGCCCGTTATGGCCGTGCCCGCGTCCGCCCAGGACAAGATCGTGCTAAAGTACTGGGCGCACCAGAACGAGGGCTGGAACAAGTCCCACAACGACATCGTCGCGCGCTTCAACGCCTCCCAGGACCGCATCGAGGTGAAAACCGAGTTCTTCCCCTACGACGACTTCCAGGCCAAGACCCAGACCTCCCTGATTGCCGGGGAAGGCGGCGCGGACATCTATGAAGTCTGGGGCGGCTGGGCGGCGGACTTCGCGCCCACCGGCGCCCTGGCCGAGGTCTCCCCTGAACTGGCCCAGCAGATCGCGGAGGACTACATGGCCCCCACCTACGGCACCTTTACCTGGGACAACAAGTACTACGGCATCCCGCTGGAGTTCAACATCGAGTCCGGCGGCCTGCTGGTCTCCAAGACCCTCTTTGAGCAGTACGGCGAAGCCTACCCCACCACCTGGGACGACATGATCCGCATCGCCGAGGCCCACTCCGAGTCCGACGGCGTCCTGATGAACATGAAGGGCTTCGACTTCGTCACCTGGGACAACGTGATGTACACCTGGGTCGCCATGATCCTGTCCTCCGGCGGCGCTTACCTGCGCGAGGACGGCACGCTGAACCTGACCTCTCCCGAGGCCGTGAAGGCGATGGAGGACTTGGTCGGCTACGTGACGGTCAAGCACCTGACCAACATCGACCCGCTGGTGGGCGGCGGCGACAACGAAGGACACTACAACCTGGCCGAAGGCCGCGGCCTGATGGTCGCGCGCGGGCCCTGGGTGCTCTCCGAGCTCGGTGAAATCTACGGCCTGCAGCTGGGCGTGGACATCGACTACATCCCCATGCCCTGGTACGGGGACAAGGTGGCCTTCGCGGCCGAGACAGGCTGGGGCCTGGCCGTGTCCTCCGCCAGCCCCAATAAGGATGCGGCCTGGGAGTTCATCAGCTTCATGACCCAGGAAGGGAACATCATCCCCCACCTCATCGCCTGCGGCATGCTGCCGGCGCGCAAGTCCCTGCTGGACAACGAGGCCTACCTGGCCGCCATGCCCCACGTGAAGTTCCTGATCGACATCCTGCCCCAGGGCCAGTACCTGGGCTACTTCAACACCGACGTGTTCAAGCAGGACATCAACAACACCTTCATCGAACTGTGCACGACCAACACCTATGCCTCCGTGGCCGACGGCCTGGCGGCGCTGGAAAAGAAACTCAACGCCGAACTGTTCGGCAAATAACCATCCCTCCGCCGGGCGGCAGGCGCCGCCCGGCGGATGATCCGGCCCCGGGGCAAACGCCCCCGGCAGCCGGGGGAGGACGCGCTGATGAAAGACAACCGCTTCGTCGCGGCGGTGCTGGTGCCGGCGTTCCTGCTGATGCTGGCCTTCCTGTTCCTGCCGCTGCTGCTGGGGCTGGGCATCTCCTTTTTCGACTATAACCCCCTGCGCAGCGCCAACACCTTCATCGGCCTGGACAATTACCTGAAGCTGGCGCGCGACCCGGTGTTCCTGAAGGTCCTCACCAACACGCTCTGGTTCGTGTTCGTGACCGTCGCCCTCAACATCGTCTTCACCCTGCTGCTGTCCCTGCTGGTGTCCAGCTTGCCCTCCAACAAGTTCCGCAGTTTTTTCCGCATGCTGTTCTTCCTCCCCTGCATCGCGCCCATGGTCGGCTCCACCGCGGTGTGGGGCAGCCGGCTCTACCACCTGCGCACGGGCATCATCAATAACTTCATCACCCGCCTGGGCGGAAAGCCCGTCAACTTCCTGGGCGACGCGCAGGTGGTCATGTGGGCACTGATTCTCTTCACCCTCTGGGTGGACTTCGGCTACAACACCGTGCTGTTTTCCGCCGGCCTGGACGCCATCCCCGGCACCTTCCAGGACGCGGCCAAGATCGACGGCGCCAACGCCCGGCAGCGCTTCTTCCACATCACCCTTCCGCTGCTGGAGCGCACGTTCGTGTTCGTGCTCATCATGACCCTGATTTCCCATTTCCAGATGTTCGTCCAGTTCCAGACCCTGGCCAACCGGGGTGGGCCCAACTACGCCTCCACGGTGCTGACGCTGTACGTGTACAACCTGGGCTTCATCAACAAGGACATGGGTTACGCCTCCACCGTCGCACTGGTGCTCTTCGCCATCATCATGCTGGTGACGCTCGTCCAGCGGCGGCTCATGAAGACGGACTGGGAGTATTGAGCGATGATGAAGCATATGCGGATCAAGCCCCGTTTCTCCCCGGCCAACTGGCTGGCGGCCCTGCTGCTGGCCTTCGTCGCGCTGCTGGTGGTCACGCCCTATCTGCTCATGCTGCTGTCCTCCTTCCGGACGACGGCGGAAATGATGCGCAACCCCGGCGTGGTCTTCCCCATCGACTGGACGCTGTCGGGCTACCTCAAGGTCTTCCAGCGCGCGCCCATCCTCCGGTGGTTCCTAAACTCCCTGACCATCACGGGCTCGGTCACCCTGGCGGTGCTGTTCACCAGCACCATCACCGGCTTCGTCTTCGCCAAGTACCGCTTCCCCTTCAAGGAAGCGCTGTTCATGCTGCTGCTGGCGACGATGATGATTCCCTCCCAGGTGACCCTGATTCCCTCCTTCCTGATCGTCAACGCCCTGGGCCTGTACAACCGCCTCTGGGCGCTCATTGTGCCCGGCCTGGTCAGCGTGTTCGGCATCTTTCTGGCACGCCAGTTCATTTCCGAGGTGCCCGACAGCCTCTGCGAAGCCGCCCTCATTGACGGCTGCAGCAGCCCGGGGCTGTACTTCCGCGTCATCCTGCCCCAGATCCGCCCGGCCATCAGCGCCCTGGCGATTTTCACGTTCCTGGACACCTGGAACGACTACCTGGGGCCGCTGATCATGCTCAGCGAGGTGGAGCGCATGACCCTGCCGCTGGCGCTAACCTTCTTCAACACCAACCACCACATGGACCTGGGCGCCACCATGTCCGCCGCCACCCTGGTGATGCTGCCGGTCATCGTGGTCTTCCTGCTGTTCCAGAAGCAGTTTATCAAGGGCGTCTCCATCACGGGCATGAAGTAGGGGCGCCCGGACCCGGTCATAAAGGCGGCGCGCAGGCCTTCCCGCGCGCGCCTGAACGGAGGTCGGCCAATGGATCTGAAGCTTTCGGAGTACCGCCCGGTGCACCAGCTGGTCACCCCGTGGCACGCGGTCAACGTTCCCCGTTTCCCGGTCATCGACGTTCACACCCACTTTGGCCCCCTGGTGCTGGGACCGGAGTATGAGAAGGCGTACGACACGGGGCAGGTGCTGCAGGACCTGGCACGCTTCGGCGTGGAGAAGGCCTGCAACCTCGAGCTGGTCTGGGGCGGGGAGCTGGAGCGCCTGAACCGCAAGACCGCGGGGCAGGAAGGCCGCCTGTTCACCTTCCCCTCCGTCGAGGTCGCGCGCTTCGAGGAGCCGGGGTTTGAGGAGGACGTCCGCGAAACGCTGGCCAGCTACCGAAAGGCGGGGTACAAGGGAATCAAGCTGTGGAAGGATATCACCCTGTACCTGAAGGACAAAAGGGGCGGCCGCATCCGCCTGGACGACCCGCGATTGTCGTGCGTCTTTGACGCCGCGGGGGAAAACGGGCTCATCGTCCTGATCCACATCGCAGACCCCAAGGCCTTCTTCACCCCCTTTGACGGCAGCAACGAGTATTACGAGTGCCTGGTCGAAAACCCGGAGTGGAACTTCTCCGGCCCCGGGCACTTCAGCTTTCAGGAGCACATGGCGATGCAGGAAACCGTGCTGTCCCGCCACCCTGGCACAACCTTCATCATTGCCCACGGCGGCTCCTGCTCGGAGGACCTGGGCTACGTGGCCGGCCTGCTGGACCGCTTCCCAAACCTTTACATCGACATCGCCGCGCGCATCAACGAGCTGGGCCGTCAGCCCTATATGGCGCGCCGTTTTTTCATCCGCTATGCCGACCGCGTGCTCTTCGGCACCGACTACGCGGCCGGCCAGGATCCGGCGGAGCTGTACCCCTTCTATTACCGCTTCCTGGAAACCTTCGACGAATACTTCGACTACGCGCCCCCGGGCAGCGAAAACTCCCTGGGACGCTGGAAAATCTATGGCGTCGGCCTGCCCGACGACGCGCTCCGGCTGATTTACCGGGACAACGCCGCAAGGCTGCTCGGGCTGGGTTAACAGTCGCCCCGGGCCAAGTGCCGATAATTGAAAGAAATCCCGCCGTTTTCCGCCGGGGAACGGCGGGATGGGGTATACCGTAAGCCGCGCTTTCCGGACGCCACGCCGGGCGGGAAAGCGGAACGACGCTTTCGGA
>JAPXQZ010000031.1:0-9799 GCA_033813835.1 Clostridia bacterium
GTGTTACAATGTGGCCAAGCCTAAGAAGGAATGCGGGTGCCAACGAGCGGTCTTTACTAACTCACTGGTTGGTACAAAGACTGAGGGCAGACCAGTATGTTAACCATAGTTTAAGAGATATATGTCAGGCTCTAACCTAGTAACCCTTATAATAAGGGGAAATAAGTCTACGAAGAAAAGACCATCGAAAATCACGGAATTTTCAATGGTCCACTTTGGCAGGGGCAGAAGGACTCGAACCCTCAACAAAGGTTTTGGAGACCCACGTGTTACCATTACACCATGCCCCTACGGCCTGGTCATTATAAGCAAAGGCAGGGACGGATGTCAACGGAAAAGGACTCCAAATTCATTTCAAAACGGGCATCCGGAATGCCTTGACGGCAGGGAGAGCGAGCTGACGGCGTGAGATGCCGGGTTCCCGCGCGTTGACAGCGGCGGCGGGGCATTGTAGGCTTGGGCGGACTGACAGGAGGGCTGGATGGGGAAAAAGCGGCTGGCCTTGTTCGATTTCGACGACACGATGATCGCGGGCGACAGCATCGCTGCCTTCGTGCGGTTCAGCTTTTTTACGGGCAGGCTGTCTTTCGCGCGTGTATTGCGCGTCTCCTGGCTGACCCTGCTGTGGAAGTGCGGGTTTGTCCGCGTGGAACGGGTCAAATCCATGGCTCTCCGCCACTTGGCTGAGATGGGCAAAGAGCAAGCGGAAGCCCTGTGCAGGGCGTTTGTCTCCCGCCGTCTGGTGCCCGGACTCTATCCGCAGGCGCTTTCCCGGATGCGGGGGCACGCGGACGCCGGGGACGTCGTGCTGCTGGTTTCCGCATCCCCCCTCGCCTATCTCCAATACCTGGGGGAGCACTTGCCGGTCGCCGGCATCCTGGGCACAGTGACGGACGATGCGTTCCATGTCCAAATCAACGTCGTCCGGGAAGAAAAGCCGCGGCAGATCCGCGCCTGGCTTGAAGCGAATGGGATGGAAGCCGATTGGGCGGCCTCCTTCGCCTACGGCGACAGCGCGAACGATCTGCCGATGCTGCGCCTGGCGGGTCATCCGGTCCTTGTGAATCCCAAAAGGAAAGCGGCACGGCTCGGCGCCGGGATCCCGGTGGAGCGCTGGAAGTAGACCCTCCCCTCCGCGCCGGAGCCCGGCGACGGCTTGCCTTGGCGGATCAACAAGAAAACAGCCGGTTCGCGGCTGTTTTTGACTGCGGGTTTTCAGGCACTCAGCGCTGCTGGGAGGCGTCCTTGATTTTCGCGGCCTTGCCCTGACGGGAACGCAGGTAGTAAAGCTTCGCGCGGCGCACCTTGCCCTCGCGGACCAGTTCGATCCGATCCACCCGGGGGGAATGCAGCGGGAAGGTACGCTCCACGCCGATGCCGTAGGACATGCGGCGCACGGTGAAGGTTTCCCGGTTGCCGCCGTTGCGCTTGGCGATGACGGTCCCCTCGAAGGCCTGCAGGCGCTCGCGGGCGCCTTCCACAACCTTGACGAAGACGCGCACGGTGTCGCCGATACCGAAGGACGTGCGGTCCGCGCGCATTTGCTGTGCTTCGATGCTCTTGATCAGTTCACTCACGGGGGCTTCCTCCTTTAATCCAGACGTTCGTGTTCCTTGCGGATACAGAGGACCGCCCGATATCGCAAAAGGGATACTAACATAATCGCCGGGCTGCGCGCAAGCCTTTTCGGAAAGAAACGCGGGCCTGGCTTCAGAAGGCGCGCCGGCGCCGCCCGCGCGCGGGGCGGGTCAGGATTTCGCGGGCAACGACCGCCTGAACCAGCGACGCGCGCGACAGGTTCGGAATGACAGATACGCGCCGCGCGCTTCCGGCCTTCTGCAAGGCGTCTTCCTGCTCTTTGTCCGCCTGTTCACGCCAGGACGCGTTGTCGGAAAAACCGCCCATGTCGTCGAAATGGGTCTTCGGCGGTTCCAAGGATTCCCGGAACGGCGTCTCCGGGCGGTCTGGAACGGGGCTTGCCAGGCTCGGCTGGGCTTTTGGCTGCGCCGCGGGCTCCTTCGCGGGGGCCGCGGCCGGCGTGGCTTCCGGAAAGGCGGCGGGCGACGGCGCGGGCGTGTACGTCCTGCGCGGCGCTTGCCGACCATTCTGCTTTTCCGCCTCGCGGCTCAGCTTCCGGCGGATGTACCCGACCACGGCAAAGAAGAGGAAGAGAAGAACCAGTCCGCCGTCAGGCATGTTCCGCCCCCTTCCGGCAGCCGGCTGTCAGCCGCCCGCTCATTTTCCGATGCGCGGATCGTCCTGCGCGCCGACGCTGGGGTCCGCGGCCTTGGCGATACCGTCGCGCATCTGGGTGTCCGCCATGACGTTCTGCAGCTGGTAATAGTCCATCACGCCCAGCTTGCCGCTGCGCAGCGCCTCGGCCATCGCCAGGGGCACCTCGGCCTCGGCGGCGACCACCTTGGCCCGCATCTCCTGCACCTCGGCCTTCATCTCCTGCTCCCGGGCGACCGCCATCGCGCGGCGCTCCTCCGCCCTGGCCTGGGCGATGCGGCGGTCCGCCTCCGCCTGGTCCATCTGCAGCTGGGCGCCGATGTTGCGCCCGACGTCCACGTCGGCGATATCGATGGAGAGGATTTCAAACGCAGTGCCGGCGTCCAGGCCCTTGTTGAGCACCGTGCGGCTGATGAGGTCCGGGTTCTCCAGCACTTCCTTGTGGGTGGGCGAGGAACCGATGGTGGTGACGATGCCTTCGCCCACGCGGGCCATGACCGTCTCCTCCCCCGCGCCGCCGACCAGCTGCTGGATGTTGGTGCGCACCGTGACGCGGGCCTTGGCGCGCAGCTCGATGCCGTCCTTGGCGATGGCCGCGACGGAGGGCGACTCGATGACCTTGGGGATGACGCTCATCTGGACGGCCTGCAGCACGTCGCGCCCGGCCAGGTCAATCGCGCAGGTCTGCTCGAAGTTGAGCTTGATGCCGGCCTGCTGGGCGGAAATCAGGGCCTTGACCACCCGCTCGATGTTGCCGCCGGCCAGGAAATGCTTTTCCAACTGGTTGACGGTGAGGTTCAGCCCCGCCTTGCTGGCGGTGATCAGCGCGTCCACCAGCCGGTGCGGGGAAATCCGCCGCAGCCGCATGCCGATGAGCATGAAGATGGTCAGCGGGACGCCGGACGCCCGTGCCCGGATCCACAGGCCGATGGGCACGTAGCGGAAAAAGACCACAAACAGCAGAATAATCGCGACAATGACAATCCCCAGCATGATTTCCGGCATATAGAACCCTCCCAAACCAAACAATCCCAGATTCATTCTTTCCCTGCCTTTTCTACCAGCACCCTGGCGCCTTCCACCTGGCGGATGACCACTTTTTCGCCCTTGGCGATAAACGCGCCCTGGCTGACCACATTGAGGCGAATCCCGTCGAAATCAGCGATGCCGGCCGGCCGCAGCACCGTGGCCGTCGTGCCGGTGCGCCCGACAAAGCCGGTCAGCTCGTCCTGCGCGACAAAGCCCTCGTCCCGCGTCTGCGCGCCTTTCAGGATCAGGGGCGAACGGGACAGGCGGCCCCTGGAGGCGGAGCGGAGCGAGAGATAAACGGCTAGCCCGCCGGCCACGATGACGACCAGCGCGGCCCCCAGGCCCGCCAGCATACCGTGCTCCATCCAGGTGAACACCACGCTTACGATGAGCAGCGCGATGCCGGAGATGCCCGGAATGCCGAAGCCCGGCATGAACATCTCGAAGATCAACAGCGCGATGCCGACGACGGCGCAGATGAGGATGGGCAGATTGTTGATGATGAACTCCATTCGCACTCCTCCTTTAACCTGAATATACCACTAATTCGGGCGTTGAGCGGAAGCATCCGGGGCGGGCGCGCCATCCGCGGCGGCCGGCGCCGGCTTTTCGGGCAGCTCCATCAGCCTGTCCCGGACCTTCTTGAGGTCCTCCCAGGCATCGCGTTTCTTGGCCGGGTCCCGCAGCAGCGCCGCGGGATGGTAGGTCGGCAGGATATACACACCCTTGCTTTGCGTCCATTGCCCGCGCGCCCGGGTGATGCGCAGTCCGGGCCCCAGCACGCTTGCCAGCGCCGTGGCGCCCAGCAGCAGGATGACCTGGGGGCGGATAAGGCCGGCCTGCTCCCGCAGAAAAGGCCGGCAGGCGGCGATTTCCTCCGGCGTGGGGACGCGGTTGCCCGGCGGCCTGCATTTGACGGCGTTGGCGATGAACACGTCCTCCCGGCGCAGCCCGATGGCCTGGAGCATCTGGGTCAGCAACTGCCCCGCCGCGCCGACAAAGGCCAAACCCTGCCGGTCCTCCTCCGCGCCCGGGCCTTCTCCGATGAGCATCAGCCGCGCGTCCCTTTTTCCCTGGCCCGGCACCTTCTGCGTGGCGCCGACCGCCAGGGGGCATTGCCGGCAGGCGGTAATCCGCTCCAGCAGGGAATCCCAGGACAGCAGCTTTTCCACTCAGCGCATCCGGGTATTCAGCAGGGTGAAGGTATCGGATATATCGCGGCGCAGCCAGCTGACAAGGCTGAAAATCAGCAGCACCATGATGAGGATGACAAAGAAGCCGACGACGACGCCGACAAAGTCGCTCATGCCCGCGGCGAAGCGCAGCTGATCCTTTCGCGACTGGCGCTCCTCTTCTTCCCGGGCGAAGAAATCCTGCTGGTCCATGCGCACCCCTCCTCTTTATATTCTACATGACATCGCGCGCGCGGGCAAGAAAACGCGTGCGGGAGGCCGGGCGGAAAGCGCCCCCGCACCGTTTTTTCGGCTGTTCACCGTCCTGTTTTTGGGATATACTGAACCGGAAAAAGCCGCCGGAGGTTTATGATGCAGAGAAAACCCATCCTCGCCGTCATGGCTGCGGGAATCGGAAGCCGCTTCGGGGGGCTCAAGCAGATGACGCCCTTCGGGCTGCACGGGGAAAGTCTGATTGACTATTCGCTGTTCGACGCCCTCCGGGCGGGATTCGAGCGGGTGGTGTTCATCGTCAACACGCGCATCCGGGACGACTTCCGGGAGCTGGTCGGGCGGCACGTCGAGAACCGGATGGAAGTGAAATACGTGATGCAGGAACTGGACCGGCTCCCCGCAGGCCTGACGGTGCCGGAGGGGCGCGCGAAGCCTTGGGGAACCGCCCACGCCATCCTCTGCGCGAAGGACGTGCTGGACGCCCCCTTCTGCGCCTTGAATGGGGACGATTTCTACGGCCTGGACGCGATGCGGCAGATTTATTCCTTCTTGAGCGGCAACCCGGAACGGAACGCCTTCGCGATGGTGGGCTTCGAGCTGCGCAACACCCTGTCCGAAGCCGGCTATGTCTCCCGCGGTATCTGTGAGGTGGACGAACGGGGCTACCTGAAAAGCATCGTCGAGCGGCTGCACGTCATCCCCACCATCGACGGGCCGATGTATACCCTGGATGGACAGCAGTATACCCGCCTGCCGGGCGACACGACGGTGTCCATGAACATGTGGGGCTTCACCCCGCTCATCCTGGGCGAAATTGAGCGGCGCTTCCCCGCGTTTTACCGGGACGCGATGGCGAACAATCCCTTGAAAGCCGAGTTTTACCTGCCCAACCTGGTGGGCGAACTGCTGAAGGAGGACGCCGTCAGCGTCCGAGCGCTGCGCTCCGGGGACCGCTGGTTTGGGGTGACCAACGCCTCCGACCGGCCGCTGGTCGAGCAGGCGCTAAGGGAACTGACCGCGAAAGGCGACTATCCGGACGGCCTGTGGAAGTGAAAGGGACTGTCCAACATTGAAAGCCGCTTGAATGCGGCTTTCTTGCGATTGATATGGATATAGGCGATTTAAGCCGGCAGCGCCTGCACCGAGATCCCGATCAGGCCGGGGCCGGTATGCACGCTGAGCGCCGGGCTGACGTCTGTCTGGAGAAAACGCTCGCACTGGGGCAGGCGGCGCCTGAGCTCCTCCAGCACGCGGGCAGCCTCGGCCTTCGCGCTGCCGTGCGCGACCGCGACGGCAAACCGGACGTGCTTCCCGGCTTCCTGCACGGCGATGGACACCGCCCGCGCCAGCGCCTGCGCGCTGCCGCGCACCTTGGCGACCGTTTCATAGATGCCTTCCACATTGCAGCTGATGACCGGCCGCAGACGCAGAACCGTGCCCAGCAGGGCGGAGACCTTCCCAATGCGGCCGCCCTTGGCCAGATACTCCAGCGTGTCCAGGCAGAAATAGATCCTGGATTCCCGGATGCTGCGCTCCAGCGTCTGCAGGACGGTGTCCAGGTCCGCGCCGCCCTCCAGCAGGTCCGCGGCCAGCATGACCTGCTGCCCGGAGCCGATGCCGATATTCAGGGTGTCCACCATGCGCACGTCCAGTTTTCCATACTCTTCCGCCAGCATGCGCAGCAGGTTATGGGTGCCGGAAAGGCCGGAGGAAATGGTGATGATCAGCACCGTGTCATACCCCTGCGCCGTCATCCGCTCAAACAACCCGTTGACATAGTCGGGGTCGGGCAGGGAGGTGCGCGGCACTTCCTCCTCCAGCCGCCGGTAGATTTCTTCGGGCGTGATATTCACCCGGTCGTTGTATTCCTTGTCCTTGTAGATGATTTTCAGGGGCGCGACAAAGATGCCGTGACGAAGCGTGAAATCGGCCGGGACGTCCGAGCCCGAATCGGTCAGAATCGCGATTTTCCTGGTTTGCATGCTTTCCCTCCTGTACCGGATGCGTGCATTATGGCGGCTTCAAAACATCCTGTCAACTTGATTCCGCGCGCCGGCCGTACCCTCCGGGTAAAGCAGCGCGTCCATGGCGGAGCGTTCCCCAGGGTCGGCCGACGGCCCGACGTAGCTTAGCACCGTGTCCAGGCCGACCCGTTGCGAGGAAGCGATGATGTTGTCCACCACGTCGGGATGCGCGCGCTCCAACTGGGCGATCAGCGCCTTGATCTCCGCGCGCTTGCCGCCCCGCGCGCTTTGGGTCACCCGGCAGGCGCAGGTAATGGCGGTGACGCCGCAGGCGTCCAGCCACGCCTTCACCGCTTTTTCCCGCACAAAATACAGCGGGCGGATGAGCTGCATGCCCGCGTAGTTTTCGCTTTTCAGCCGGGGCATCATCGCCTTGAACTGCCCGCCGTAGAGGATGCTCAGCAGGATGGTCTCCGCGGCGTCGTCGCGGTGGTGGCCCAGGGCAATCTTGTTGCAGCCGCGCTCCTGCGCCTGCTTGTACAGGTGCCCCCGGCGCATCGCCGCGCAGACATGGCAGGGAGAATTCCTGACCGTATCCACGACGGAGTAAACGTCTGTCTCAAACACCTCCGGCGCAAGCCCCAGCGCGAGCCAGGCCGCCCGCGCCTGTTCAAGCCGCTGCGCGCCGTATCCCGGGTCCATGCTCAGGTAGGTCACCTCGAAGGGAACCTCGCTGTACTTCTGCAGCATCTGCAGGCATTTGGCCATCAGCAGCGAGTCCTTGCCGCCGGACAGGCAGGCGGCGATGCGGTCCCCCGGCTGCGCCATGCGGTAGCGCGAGACCGCCGCTAAAAAGGGGCCCCAGATTGTCTTCCTGAAGCGCGTGGTCAACAGGTGTTCCGCCACGTCCATCCGCGCTGGCCGGCCCACGGGTATCCTCCCCTCCGTCATTGCCCTTCCGTGGAAGGCGCCTCCGTATCATGCTATAATTCCCCTATTCCGTCAATGAAGGGGGCGCAGATGCTCAAAGAGGTGGAGGCCGTCGTCCGGAAGGCCGCCCGCATCATGCTGGAGGGAAGCGCGGGCGGCGTGGAACAAAAAACGGGACACGCCAATTTCGTGACCGAGGCCGACAAAAGGACGCAGGATATCCTGGAAAGGGAACTGACCGCCCTGCTGCCGGGAAGCAGCCTGTACGGGGAAGAAAAAGAAAACAGGGCGCTGGGGCCCGGGCTGACCTGGGTCGTGGATCCGATCGACGGCACTCATAATTTTATCCGCGGCATGAACCATTCCGCCGTCTCCGTCGCCCTCGCGGAGGGGTACCGGCTGCGCCTGGGCGTGGTGTACGACCCCTTCCGCAGGGAGATGTTCACCGCACAGGCAGGAAAAGGGACGCGAAAAAACGGCAGGCCCGTCCGGTGCGCGGACGTGCCTTTTGAGAAGGGGCTGGTCTTGTTCGGCACCTCGCCCTACGTTCCCGCGCTCCTGGGCCGGACCTTCCGGGCGGCCGAAGAACTGATGCGCAGGGCCGCGGACGTGCGGCGCTCCGGCTCCGCGGCCTTGGACCTCGCCTACATCGCCTGCGGGCGGGCAGACGTTTTTTATGAATACTCGCTGTCTCCCTGGGACTACGCGGCAGGCAAACTGCTGGTCGAGGAGGCGGGCGGCGTGTTCCGCCTGCTGGACGCGGACAACGCGCGGCTGGATTTCACGAAGCCCGCCGCCGTGTTCGCTGCGAGCCCCGCCTGCGCCGGGAAGGCCGCGGAGACCGTCGAAAGATGGTTCCGGGAAATAGAGGAGGCGGTCGGATGCTGAGGCGCTCGTCCCCCCACGTGCACACCCAGTTCTGCGACGGCCAGAGCACGGCGGAGGAAATGGTGCTGTCCGCGATCGCCCACGATTTTGTCAGCCTGGGCTTTTCCAGCCATGCCCGGCAGGATTTCGACCTGGACTATGCCCTGGATGAGGCGGATGAGCGGGATTACCTCGCCGAAATCGGCCGCCTGCAGGCGCGCTATGCCGGCGACCTGCGGATCTGGCGCGGGATGGAGCGCGACTCCCTGGCCATCGCTGAGCGTGAGCCGTTTGAATACGTCATCGCTTCCGTCCATTACATCGCCTGCGCGGACGGCAGCGTCTTCCCCGTGGACGGGGAAAAGGAAATGGTAAAGGACCGTGTCCGCGCGTTCTTCGGCGGCGAGGGCATCCGGCTGGCCCAAACATACTATAGGATTCTGGGCGAGTACGTCCGCACCTGCAAGCCTGATATCATCGGTCATTTTGATCTGGTGATGAAAAACAACCGGGACGGCCTGCTCTTTGACGAATCATCTCCGGTATACATCAAGGCGGCCACCGACGCCATGGACGCGGCGATCGCCGGGTGCTCCCTGATGGAGGTCAACACCGGCGCCATCGCGCGTTCCGGCGCTCCCGGCCTCTATCCCGACCCTTCGCTGCTGGCCTACTGGCGCAGCATCGGGGGCGAGGTCATCCTGTCCTCCGACTGCCACCTGGCGCGGGACATCGCGGCGGGCTACGAGGCCGGGGAAGCCGCCATCCGCAAAGCGGGCTATCAAAAAGCCGCCTTCCTCGGGCGGCGGGATGAACTGTTCGAATGGTGCCGGCTCTAAACGGCCGCCATCTATGAAATCACGACAGCGCCGACAGGTTCCTGGCGCGCCGCGCCTCGTTGAGGGCGGCGACGCGATCCGTGCGCCGCTTGACCCGGCGCGCCGTCAGCAGGCTGCTGCGGTACCGGTCCAGGGCTAAGCGAACCCCGACCGCGACGGGAATCGCGGGCAGCGCGCCGGCGCCCGCCGCCATGACGGCCGCCCCGGCCGCCAGGCCGGCCCCGGTCTTCAGCATCCGGTAGGAGGCGTCCTGCAGGGCGGCCTTCTGCGTTTTACGCCCCAGCACGACGGCGCCCTGCTCCGTCACGGCGATGACGGCGAAAGGCAAACCCAGGCTCAGCGTACCCAGCAGCTCCGCCATCAGGCCGCTGTCCTCCATCAGGCCCAGGCCGACGGTCACCTCGTCCACGTGGCTCAAGGCCGTCGTGATGCCGTCCACCAGCGCGCTGCGGTTGCGCCTGCGATAGGTTTCCAGCCTGTCTCTTATACACATCTCCGAGCCCACGAGACCCAATGATACATCTCGTATGCC
>JAPXQZ010000031.1:9809-10793 GCA_033813835.1 Clostridia bacterium
CGCCTGCGATAGGTTTCCAGCAGCGTTTCGTAATCCATTTTACCTCCCGAACAGCCGGATGAGCGCCGTGACGATGAATCCCGCGGCGACGACCGCCGCCAGCCAGGTGGCCTGCCGGAGAATCCGGGCAAGACCGGCTTCGCCCTTCTGCCGGCGCTCCGCCTTGCGGGCCAGCTCGTCCACGCGGCGGGTCAGCGCCTCCAGCTGCTTCTCCATGGCGCGCGTCTTCTGCGCCAGCTCGTCCTGGCCCCCGCCCTGCAGGCGAAGAGCTTCGCGCAGTGCGGCCTGGTCCTCCGAAAGTCCCTCGGCCAGGATGGACATCTCCCGGGTGAAGTCCTCCACCAGCCGCGGCAGTTCCCGGCCGGTCAGCGAATCCGCCGCGGACTGGAGCATTTCCCGCGATTTGCCCAGGAGGCCGTTTTTCTTCACGCCGTTTCCCGGCCCGTCCCCGGGCTTGGGCAGGGGTGCCGGCGGCTGGCTCATCGCTTATACCAACCGGATGCCGCTGACGGCTTGTTCGGCGCGGTAGCGGGACATCAGGGACTGGATGCGGTTGTAGGGGTTGAGCAGCGCGGAGAGGCTGCGGTCGTGGTTGAGGGTGGCGATGAGGTAGGAGATGTATTTGCTCATGTCCGCTTCCGCGAACCACTTGGCGCTCTTGAGTTCCGGCGGCCGGTAGGTCAGGTTGGTGGCGATGACGCGGGAGATAATGCCCTGCTGGTAGGCCTCCTCGTATTCCTGGATGCCGTTGGTGAAAAAGGCGAAGGTCACGATGCAGAAGATGCGCTTGGCCTTGCGTTTCTTGAGCTCCCGGGCCAGGTCCAGCATGGACTCGCCGGAAGAGAGGATATCGTCCACCACGATGATGTCCTTGCCCTCCACCGAGGCGCCCAGGTACTCGTGGGCGATGATGGGGTTGCGGCCGCAGACCACCTGGGTGTAGTCCCTGCGCTTGTAGAACATGCCCAGTTCCAGCGCCATGAC
>JAPXQZ010000032.1:0-10713 GCA_033813835.1 Clostridia bacterium
ACAAAATCCAGGATCGTCACGCACTGGACACCGGCAAAGAAGGCTTCCCGCTGTACGCCGCCGGAGTCGGTAACCACTTTCTTCGCCCGGCTGACCAGGTGAATGGAACTGAGATACCCCACCGGCCGCGTGAACAGGATGTTCCGGTAATCGTTCGATGCGGCAAGGCGCGCAACGTCCGCCCGGTTGCGGGGATGGACGGGATAAACGACCTGTGCGTCCAGGGCTTCCATCGCGGAAAGAATCTGGTGCAGTTTCCCCGGGTCATCGGTGTTTTCCTGGCGGTGGCAGGTCATGTAATAAAAAGACGGCGGCAGGCGCAAGGGCTCTCCCTCCAGGCTGACGAGATCCCGGGGGGGATGGGCGGCGCCCCGTTCCCTGTAGTACAGGAAAGCATCGTACATCGGATCACCGACCAGGTAAGCACCTGAGAGCAGGTTTTCCTTCGCCAGTTCGTCCATGGCGCTTTGCACACAGGCAAAACGGAGGGATGAGACGTGGTCGGTCAGGATGCGGTTGACCTCCTCCGGGTTTTTCAGCGTTCCGACACGGTTGCCCGCCTCCACGTGGGCGACCGGAATTTGAAGCTTCACAGCAGCCAGGGCGGCGGCCAGGGTGGAGTTGGTGTCGCCGTAAACCAATAGCGCGTCCGGTTTGACTTTCTGCAGCAGTTCCTCCAGCGCGACCAGCATCCGGGATGTCATCTGCGCGTGCGTGCCGCCGGCGATGCCGAGGTTGTAGTCCGGCTCCGGGATGTCCAACTCCCTGAAGAACACGCCGGACATATTCTCGTCGTGGTGCTGGCCGGTGTGCACCAGGATCTCCTCCCGCCGCTTCCGTAGCACGCGGGAGAGGGCCGCCGCCTTGATGAACTGGGGGCGCGCACCCACCACGGTCATGATCATGCCGCCGCTCCTTCCGGTTTCTCCGTCCGCGGCCGGCCGGCATAGCGGCGCAGCAGGAGAAGGTAAATCAGGTAGACGAGGGTTTTCAACAGGGAGACAAGCCAGAGGAAGGTCTCGATCGGGTAACCCTTCCAGCGGGTCAGCAGGAAGGCGGTCACGGACGCCGCCAGCAGCAGCACCTGGAAAACCGCGTCCGCGCGCTGCCGCCCGCTGATCATATAGCCGGGGGAAACAGCGGTGGCGATGAAGCGGATGCAGAACATCGGCGTGAGGATGCGGATATATTCCCCCGCGACCTCCCAGCCCGGGCCAAACGCCCAGCGGCTCAGCGGCGGGGCGAAGAGGAACATGACCAGGCCCATCGGGACGGCGATGGCCAGCAGGAAGAGCGTCATGCGGTTGAACGTCCGCCGGAAGGTGCCTTTCTGCTGAAATTCCGTAGAGGCGTCCGCGAAAAAGATCTTGCCCACGTTGGCGCTCACCAGCATCAGCGGCAGGCCCAGGATGCGCATGGACATCGCGTAATAGGCCAACAGGCGGATTTCAAACAGCGCCTCGATAAAGAGGGTGACGGAGGAATAGGAGAAGCTGTTGACGAGGTAGGCGGGGGCGGTAAAAAGGGGATAACGGTAGTTCTCCCGGGCGGTTTTCATCAGTTCCCCACCCGGCGTCGCCCGGATGGCGCTCAATTCCGGCCGGATATCCCGCGCCTGGCGCCGGATGCCGGCGACGTTCCCCAACAGATAGCTGAACAACAGCCCCGAGGCGCCGAAGCCCAAAAACCCCGCGGCGACGTTCCCCAAACTCTGGAACAGGGAGCGCCACACGCCCACCGCGGCGATGGTTTTATAATCCTTCCTGCGGTTGTTAAAGGCGGTCAGCGTCTGGATGAGGCTGAAGGAAATCAGGGTCAGCAGCACAAAAGAGGCAATGAGCAGCGCCGGGTAACCCTCCCTGGAGAACCAGCGCAGGTAGACGTAACTGCCGATCCCCACCAGCACGCTGACGCCGATACCAACCAGGAAGGACAGTTTGACCAGCGCGCGGACCTTGTCCCCGTCCTCTTCCACGACGATGCCATTGTTGTAGCCGCCGTTGACGGACGCCATGAAGGTGTTAACCGGCACGAGGGCGAAAGCGAACAGCGCCAGCTCATATTCGCTGAACAGGCGGGTCAAAAGCGGGGACGCGAGGATGGTGACAGCCTGCGCGATGAGCGTACCCGCTGACAGGGTCAGCAGGGAGCGGAAGAAGCGGTTGTCCTTCAGCCGGGCCAGCAAGCCGCGCGGTTTCTCAAGGCTCATGCTTCCGTCTCCTTGCCCCGTTCCGTCTGCCGGATGATCCGGGCGGGGTTGCCGGCGATGACACAGCGGCCCTGCGGGAAGGGCTTGGTGACCACCGCGCCCGCGCCTACGACGGTGCCCTCCCCCAGGACCACCCCCGGCAGCAGCACACAGTTCATGCCAATCCAGCAGCGGTCGCCGATGACGACGTCCTTTCCGGGCAGGTGCGCGTCCAAATCATTGGGATCATGGTTTTCGGTAATCAGCCCCACATTGTTGGCGATGTACACGTCCCGGCCGATGACGATATCCGCCCGCTGGTTCTGGAAATAACATCCCCTGCCCTGCAGGCAGTTGAGCGAGCTGGGATCGATGAGCAGACGCTTCGGGTTCTGCACGATGTTGTATCGGGACACCGGCCAGGGCTGCCCGCGCAGCAGGTGGGACAGCAGGGAACGTAGCGCCCAGAGATAGCCGGCGCGGCTTTTTTCAAACCATTTCCCACCGAGCCATTCTTTCCGGTAGAACAGGCGCAGGAAGAGGCGCAGAGGTTTCATCAGGGTGTTTTTCATACGGCTTCCCCTGTCAACAGCTTCAACATCTTCCCCGCGATGCGGTCATAAGCGTATTCTGCCTTCCTTTCCTGGTCCATGGGTTGAAACGTTGCCCCCTTTTCAGTTTTCTGCCGGTACAAGCCCAGCAGGAAATCGCGCAGGGCAGCGGCGTCTTTCGCGCATTCCGCTTCCTCGTAGACAACGCCGGCGTTCACATCCTTCATCATCTGGCCCAGCTCGCTGCCGGCAAGGTCACCGTTGACGAGGGTGACGACCGGGCGGCCCAGCATCAGCGCCTCGTAGGCTTTGCCGGTCATGATGCCCCGGTCCTGCCTGGAGTTGTGGGAACAGACGACAACGGCATCGGATTCCCGCTGCATCCGGAGCGCTTCCGCACGTGACACCCGGCCCATGCATTCCAGGCTGTCTGCCAGCCCCGCCGCTTCCGCGAAACCGTGCAGCACACCCTCGTCCCCGCCTGCGTACCGAAACAGGAGCCCGTTTAGCGGCAGTTGGCCTTCATCCATCAGCCCGCGCAAGACGGAAAACAGCGCGGTCAGATCCCGTTTGCCGCCATAAAGCCCGCCGGCGTAGGAAAGGACAAGCTGGCGGTCCCCGCTGGATCGGATATCCCGCTCCCCCGTGTCATCCGCAATCCCTGCCAAGTCCTCCGAATCGAAGCCGTTGGGGATCCAGTGCAGTTTGCCGGCTTTCCCGGAAACCGGGAACTTTTCCATCGCGTCCCGGGAAACGATAACCGCCGCGTCGCACCGGCGCTCCACTGCGCCTTGCAGCCGGCGATTGAGCCGTCGCTGCAGGCTGTTTTGCCAGTCGTAGACCATCGGGTCGCGGAAATCGGCTACCCAACGCCTGGCCAGGCCCCGGCGCCGGGCTTGCGCGGCCACCCAATGGGTGCCCAGGTTTGGATAAGTGGAGAACACCGCGTCAAAAGGCCGGACAGGCAAGTTTTTCACAAGCAGTTTTC
The DNA here is from genome assembly GCA_033813835.1 of Clostridia bacterium. Taxonomy (GTDB): domain Bacteria; phylum Bacillota; class Clostridia; order Christensenellales; family Aristaeellaceae; genus UBA6115. The sequence continues at coordinate 3,728 of JAPXQZ010000032.1, forward strand.
TTGCCCGGCGCGCCCAGCACGCTTCACTGTACAGGCCATAAACGAACCGCGCCAGCTGCTTGAGGGGAGAGGCTCCGCCGGAACTCCCGGCGCCCGCTTCCCGGCCTGCACCCTGGCGGTATCTGCCCCGAATGCGGTGATAGGTCTTGCCGTAGGGCACGCTGATCACCCGAACGCGCTCCATCTCCGGCGTCATGAGCAGGCTGTCCCGCGGTTCGTCCGGCGGAAGCTCCGGCATGACGACGGTGACGTCGTGCCCCGCCCGCACCAGGTACTTGGCGATTTTAGTGGGACGGACGCTGCCGATGACGTTCTTGGGCGCAAACGCGGTGCAGACAAACAGAAAACTACCCATCCGCATGCTCCCCGGATACGCGCGCAAACTCCCTTCGCCGAACACGGAAGCCTTCCTCAGCCGGCGACGGCAGCTTCTCCGCAATGACGATCAGGGCAACCGTAATGACCCAATACGGCAGCCGGCGCATCCCAAAGCCCGCCAGCCCATAAATATAGAAAGCCAGGGGGGAAAGCAGCAGGAAGGGTTCCCTTCTCAGGCACCGGTACAGGCGGACGCTGAAAGCGATGAACAATACGACCCCGATGACGCCCGTCATGCCGATAATCTCCAGGTAGGAGTTGTGAAACTCGGAAATTCCGCCGTTGGAATGGGTGCCGTCCCCAAGGCCGAAAAGGAAGTTCTTGCGGATGGGGTCGAGGATGTAGGAAAACAGCTCGAAGCGGTGCAGCCCGTTGGGATCCGCCGCAACCCATTGATAAAACCGATCGTACAGCAGCCCCGCCGTGAAAACCAGCACCACGACGCCCATCAGAAAGATGACCAGCAGGGAAACCTGCTTGCTCCGCGGCGCGGCGCGTCCTTGCAAAAACAACAGAACCGCGCTCGCGCCTGCCGCGGCAAACAGCGCCATCCAAGCGGTCGTTGACCGAGTCAGGTACAAGAAAAGAAAATCAAGCGCCATGCAAACTAGATGGACAATTCTTTTTCGCCGGGACAGCTTCACGCAAGCCAGGAAGTAGAAAGATACGAAAAACAGCCCGAGTGAGAGAATGGCCATCTGGTGCGGGTTCGCGCCGCCGCCGGTAAATCGCACGCGGGCGTACCAGATCCGAGCGCCCAGAAAGTGCATGGAAACGGTGCGGCTGTAGATGAGCAGGAACAAGTACCAAACAGCCACGCCGACGCAGACGCTTTCGAGAATCCTGTGGATATCCAGCAGGCTGTGCCGCTTCAGTCCAGCGTAGACCCCGAGGGAGACGAAAAACATGAAAAACCAGGTCATCAAGCCCTCGGCGCCGGCGGATTCCCGGGGATAAAACAGCAGGCAGAAAATCGTGCCCGCCGTCATTGTCAGGTAGAAGAAGAGCCAAAACCGGACAAGGAAGTGGCGCAGCTGCTCCTTGAAAAAATAGCGGACGTAGCGCGTGCTCCACAGCACGCACAGCAACTCGCTGGGACCGATTTTCCAAATCCGCAGTTCCGTCATCGGCGCCAGAATCAGCCCCAGAATCAGGAGAAAATCATACCATGGAAGGCCGTTCCTACGAACGAGCTTATAGCTTGACATCGTTTTTGATCATCCTGAACTTTCCGCTAGCCTCCCGGGGGATTTCATCCACGTGCCTGATGTTGACGCGCAGCTGCGGGCCGAATTTGTGGAGAAATTCCCGGCGCAGCAGCTGGTCATGCTCTTCCCGGTACAGGGACCTGTCAACCTCCAGAAGCGCCGTGACTTCGTCCAGCTTCTCCTGCAGGAACTGCGCGCGGATGACGGCGTTGGGCATGTTTTTCAAGAGGTTGGCGACGTTCCCGGCGTTGACTCGGGCTCCTTCCGGGGTATACAGAAAATCCAGACGCCTGCCCTGAATGGATTCCATGATGGGCGATTGCATGCCGCAGGGACAGGTTGTCCCCTCCGGCGCAAATACCATGCTGTCGCCGATGCGGTAGCGGATCAAGGGGGTCGCATAGGTCGTGAAACTGGTCACCAGTACCTCGTCGCCTTCGCCGAAGTGCTCAAACACACCAGAGGACAGATCCATGTGCAGGGTTTGATGCGAACATTCCATAACGAACGGCGCGCCCTCGCTGGAAGCGTACTGGTCGTACACCTTGCAGCTGAACACATCCTCCAGCAGCGCGCGGCCATTTTCGGACACGGTTTCCGAGGTAGGAAAAATCGCCCTTGGGGAGAACCCGGGCTTTTCGCCCGTTCGTTGGAGATAATGGGCGATATCCGTCATACAGGTGAAAAAGCCGTCCAGCGCGTCGGGCTGAAAGCGGCGCAGGCTGTCCAAGTAATAGGGGATATTCTCCCGGGTGATGAAGAACGAAGAATAGATCATCTGCTTGCAGGCCGCGTTGTAGCGCCAGAACGCCTTGCTTTTCTGCCCGGGCGGCACGATGTGCTTCCCGTTGAAGGTCGCCCGCTTCATTTTCCGGTGGTCAAACCCCACCCGGGCCTTGAAATGGTCCAGCGTCGCCATGCGCCGCATGCTGTCGGAAACGCGCTGCAGAACCACGAGCGATTTTCCGGTGGTCCCCCCCGTATGCTCCACGACCGCCCCCTTCTCCCCCTGGGTCTGCACCCGGGACAGGTTCACGCGCAGGGCTTCCTTGTCTACGATGGGCAGTTTCCGCAGGTCTTCCACGCTTTGGAAGGAGGCGACGTCAATACCAGCGTACAATTCCTGATAGAAATCGCTGTGCGCGACGGCAAAATTGAGCAGCTTTTTCAGCTCCTGCAGCTGGTATGCCTTCTGCCTGTCCACAGGCCAGGTATCAAACTCCCGGAGGAAGGCGCGATGCTCCCAATACACCTGCCCGTAGCGCGTCAGATTCTTCTGATAGCCCGCCACCGTTGTCATCAGGTTTTGAAACGGCAGAGGGGCGCGCTCGTAGACTTTTTCAAGAAGCCCCATATCCCTCTCCCTTCGTGTACCAGCGGATAGCCGCCAGGATACCGCGTTTGAAATCCCATTCCGGAGCGTAGCCCAGGTTTTCACGGGCCAGCGTGATATCCGCGTTGCTGTGGCGGATATCGCCCGCGCGGGGCGGACCGAAGACGGGCTCGATATCGGAGATTCCCAGGGCCTGGTTGATGGCGCGGTAGACGTCCAGCAGAGACTCGCGCCCGCCAAACGCGATGTTGTAGGCTTTCCCGCAGGCTGCTTCGGGGGCGGAAAGTGCCCTGACGTTCGCCTGGACGACGTTGTCGATATAGGTAAAGTCGCGGGACTGCAGCCCGTCGCCGTGGATGGTGGGCACCTGCCCATTTTTCAGCGCCATAATAAACCGGGGGATGACGGCGGCGTAGGCGCCCTCCGGGTCCTGCCGGCGGCCGAAAACGTTGAAGTAACGAAGCGCGACGGTGGGCAGGCCATACAGGTCGTTGTACAGCCGGGCATACATCTCGTTGACCTGCTTGGTCAGCGCGTAAGGCGAGAGCGCCTTCCCTTCCTGCCCCTCCCGCTTTGGCAGCCGCGCGTCGTCACCGTACACGGAGGAACTGGAGGCGAGCGCAACGCGCCGGACTTTGCGCTGCCGGGCAGCTTCCAGAACGTTAAGGGTGCCGCGGATGTTGATATCCTCGTACAGCAGGGGGAACTCGATGCTGCGCGGAACGCTACCCCAGGCTGCCTGGTGAGAGACGTAATCGATGCCTTCGCAGGCCGCGAGGCAGACGTCTGCATCGCGGATATCGCCCTCCATCAGCGCAAAGCGGGGATGGGCCAAAAAACCGCTGATATTCTCCCGTTTTCCGGTGGAAAAATTGTCAAGGCAGCGGACAAAGCAGCCTGCTTCCAACAGTGCTTCGCAGAGGTTGGAGCCGATAAACCCGGCTCCGCCCGTAACAAGAACCTTCGTATTCTCCGGCAAGGATGAAACCCCGGTGGCAGTTTGATCCATCGTTTCACTCCACTAAAAGGTTGATTGGTTCCGCACCAAAGTGCCGGTAAACTGCTTGGCATCCGTGGTCAACCCGGCATATCCGGAAAGCCGGCCTGTGCGTCCCAATCGTTTCGCCGCAATCCGCCTGTTTCCTGCTGAATTGTGCGCCCCTAGCAGGCGAAAGCCCAAGGAAGCGACGCGACAAGCGGGCATGGTTCTCATCGTAGAAATTACAGCCTCCAGTAGAGATAGCCTGCGCGTTCGTATTCCTCCCGATCCAGCAGGCCCTTCAGGTCCAGCAGAACCTTCCGGCCGTCATTGAACATGGCTTCAAAGTCCCGCATGGCAAGATCCTTGAATCGGTCGTGCGCAACCGCCAGGATGACCGCGTCCATCCCCCGGATTTCGTTCATCGGAACAAAACCGATGCCATATTCGCGCATCGCTTCCTCCGCGTCGGCCTCAGGGTCCGCGACCAGCGGCTCGATGCCATATTCGGCCAGTTCCCTGCAAATGTCAACCACGCGGGTGTTGCGGGTATCCGGGCAGTTCTCCTTGAACGTAAAGCCCAGGATGGCTACCTTCGCCCCCTTCACGGGACGGTCGGAGCGGATAAGGCACTTGACCAGGTTTTCCGCCACGTAGCGGCCCATGTCGTCGTTGATGCGGCGGCCGGCCAGGATGATCTGGCTGTGGTAACCCATCTGCTCGGCGCGGTAGGTCAGGTAGTAGGGGTCCACCCCGATGCAGTGCCCGCCGACCAGACCAGGGGTGAATTTGAGGAAATTCCACTTGGTGCCCGCCGCCTCCAGCACGGACTTGGTATCGATGCCCATGCGGTTGAAGATGATGGACAACTCGTTCATAAAGGCGATGTTGATATCCCGCTGGCTGTTTTCGATGACCTTGGCGGCCTCCGCCACCTGGATGCTCGGCGCCCGGTGGACGCCGGCGTCCACCACCAGCTCATAAACCTTCGCCACGCAATCCAGCGTCTCCGCGTCCATGCCGGATACGACCTTGACGATGGTTTCCAGGCGGTGCACCTTGTCCCCCGGGTTGATGCGCTCGGGCGAATAGCCGATCTTGAAGTCCACGCCGCACACAAGCCCGGATTCCTTTTCCAGGATGGGGACGCAGACCTCCTCCGTCACGCCGGGATAGACGGTGGACTCAAACACCACCACGCTGCCCGGGACCAGGTTGCGGCCCAGGGTATGGCTGGCGCCGATGACAGGCCCCAGGTCGGGCGTATGGTCGTCCTTGACCGGGGTAGGCACGGCGACGATGTGGAACTTCGCTGTATTCAAATCCTCCGGATTGCTGGTGAAGCGGACCGAAGTGTTTCTGATGACCTCGTCCCCCACCTCGCGGGTCGGGTCGACGCCGCCCCTGTACTGCTCAATCTTGTGCCGGCTGATGTCAAAACCGATGACGTCGAGCTTTTTAGCGAAGGCCACCGCGATGGGCATCCCCACATAGCCCAGGCCGACCAGGGAAAGCCTTTCTTCCCGCCTGACCAGCTTCTCATAGAGGTTATTCATGATGTTCCAACTCCTCCCGAATCCTGTCGATTTCCTCCAGATAGGCGCCGACCACCAGGCCGCGGTCAAATTCGCGCTCCATTTTCAATCTGCCGCGGCGCCCCATTTCCGCACGCTCCGCGTTTGAAAGGGCGATAAAGCGTTCCATTGCGGACAGCAGGCTGACCGTATCCTTAGGCTCGCATCCCAACCCGCTGACGCCCTCATCGAACGCCTCCTCGCAGCCAGGAATCCGCGACGCGATGACAGGGCGCCCGGCCGCAGCTGCCTCCAGAAGGACGTTGGACATCCCTTCGTGGTAAGTCGGCAGCACCAGGCAGTGGGCGGATGCAATCTGGTCGTGGATGTCCCTGCGGTAGCCCAGGTAGCGCAGATGACCGCCGGCGTCCAGCGCACGCAGCCGGTCTTCGTAGCCCCCCTCCGGCTCACCCACTACGGTCAGGGATGCGTCTGGATGGCGTTCCCTCACGCGGGCCATGGCGTCCAGCAGCTCCATAACGCCCTTGTTGCGCATGACACGCCCGATGAACAGGAAGCGAACGCCCGCGTCTGCCTCCGGATACGGTTCCAGTGTGTTTTCCGACAGGTTCACGCCGGAGCCGGGAATCAGACGGGTCTTCCCGTAAATCGCTCCCTCGGATACCATCGTCTCCAGGTTATGCCGGTTCTGGAAAAACACGCAGCGCGCTCGTTTCAGCCCCAGCCGGTGCAGCCGCAGGACCAGTATCCGCAGAAGGCCGCCGTTTTCCACCGCCATACCCAATCCGGTCACGTTTGCGAGTACCGGCACGTGTAAGAGCCGGCAGGCAAGACCGCCGTAAACATTGGGCTTGACGGTATAGGTCAGCGCGAGGTCCGGCCGGATTCGTCTGATGAGGGAAAGATAACGCAGGAACAGGCTGAACTCCCTGATGGGATTGACGCTATGGCGGTCCAGGGTGATTGGCTCCACCCGGCAGCCCATGGCTCTGAATTCCTGCGTAAACCGGCCCTCCGGCAGCGCCAGGGTGACGGTATGTTCCCGCAGCAGCACCTCCAGCAGCTCGCGGCGAAAACGGTACAAGCCTACGTCATTATTGGTCAGCAGCAGGATATTCACGCTTTGGACTCCAGCCTGCGGACCGGGACGCCCACGTAGGTTCCCGGCTGCGTGAGGCTGTGGATGACGACGCCGCCCGCCCCGACGCGGCAGTCCGCGCACAGGCGCGCGCCGTTGACGACGATGCCGCCCGCCCCGATCCAGCTACGCGCACCGATATGGACCTCGCCCGCTAGGTGCGCGCCGGGCGACAGGTGCGTGAAATCTTCCAGCACGCAGTCATGGTCCGCGGTTGCCGAAGTATTGACAATGCAGTGCCGCCCGACGACGGTTCCGGTATTCAGGACAGCGCCTGGCATCACAACCGTGCCCGCGCCTATAACGACATCCGGCGCCACAACGGCGCTGGGATGGACGGCAACCGCAAAGCGGAGGATGCCGGCGAAACGCGCAGCCAGCTCAACCCGGGCAGCGTTGTCACCTACGCCGATGA
>JAPXQZ010000033.1:0-10657 GCA_033813835.1 Clostridia bacterium
GATCACGGGCCTTCTGGACCCGCGCGTCCGGTACAACTAAGAAAGGGGGGGACGCTTTGGAACTGGAGGCGCGGAGCTTCGTCAAATCCAGCCGCATGCGGAACGTGGCGGCCAAGCTGCTGTCCAACAAGGCCGCGGTGCTGGGCCTTTTCATCATCGTCATCATCATCCTCCTGTGCGCGCTGGCGCCGCTGATCACCCCCTACAACCCCACCAAGCCGGATTTCAGCGTGCAGGTCCAGCCGCCCGGCGGGGCGCATCCCTTCGGCACGGACAAGCTGGGCCGCGATATCCTGGCCCGGGTGCTCTACGGCGGGCGCGTTTCCATCCTCATCGGCCTGTCCGGCGCCGTGGGCGGAATGCTGCTGGGCGTCATCATCGGCAGCCTTTGCGGCTATTTCCGCGGCTGGCTGGACGCGGTGTTTGTCAAGGTGGCGGAGCTGGTCTCCATCTTCCCGCAGATCCTGCTGGTGCTGGTGCTGGTCACCATCCTGCAGCAGAGCATGTACAACCTCATCCTGATTTTTGTCGCGACCGGCTGGGTCGCCACCTTCCGCATGGTGCGCGGCCGCTTCTTCTCCCTCCGGGAGGAAAGCTTCGTCGAGGCATGCCGCGTCTTCGGCCTGGGCGACCTGTCCATCGCCTTCCGGCACATCCTGCCCAATTGCCTGGGCCCGGTCATCGTGCAGCTGACGCTCAACACGGCCGGCTTCATCCTGCAGGAAGCCGCCCTGTCCTTTATCGGCCTGGGCGTGCCCTCCGGCACCCCCACCTGGGGAAACATCATGAACGCCGCGAAGGAGATTGTCAGCATCAACCAGTACCCCTGGGTGTGGCTGGCGCCCGGCCTGGCCATCGCGCTGTTCGTCCTGGGCGTCAACTTCTTCGGCGACGGTCTGCGCGACGCGCTGGACCCCAAGCAGATTTAGGAGCGCGCATGTCAGAAAACAGGGACCTCCTGCTGAGCATCCGGAACCTCAGGACGCATTTCCACGTCAGGAAGCGGGTCATCCGCGCGGTGGACGGCGTCAGCTTGGACGTGCGCGTCGGAAAGACGCTGGGGCTGGTGGGCGAGAGCGGCTGCGGGAAGAGCATCACCGCGCACACCATCCTGCGTCTGCTGCCCAAGACCGCGAAAATCAAGGAGGGAGAAATCCTTTTCCACTCCAAAAAGCGCGAGCCGGTCGACCTGCTGAAGCTTGCGCCGTCCGGGCGGGACATGCGCGGCATCCGCGGCAACAACATCTCCATGATTTTCCAGGACCCCATGTCGTCCTTGAACCCGGTCTACCGCATCGGCGACCAGATTGTGGAAAGCATCCTGGAGCATGAGAACATCTCCCGCGCGGAGGCGATGGAGCGGGCGCTTTCCATGCTCAAGCGCCTGAGCATCCCGAGCGCGGAAAAGCGCATCCGGGAATACCCCCACCAGTTTTCCGGAGGCATGAAGCAGCGCGTGATGATTGCCATGGGGCTCATCTGCAACCCGGAACTGCTGATCGCGGACGAGCCCACCACCGCCCTGGACGTGACCATCCAGGCACAGATCCTGGAATTGATGCAGGAGATGCAGCGGCAGCTGGGCTTCACCATCATCCTCATCACCCACAACATGGGCATCGTCGCCGACGTAGCGGACGACGTCGCGGTCATGTATATGGGAAAGATCATGGAGTTCGGCAGCAAGGAGGATATCTTCCTGCGACCGTCCCACCCCTATACCCGGGCGCTGCTCAAATCCGTCCCCGTTTTGGGCAACAGCGGGCGGGACCTGTTGGAGCCCATCCGCGGCAGCACGCCCGACCCTTCCAACCTGCCGGAGGGATGCTCCTTCGCCCCCCGGTGCGATTTCGCCAGGCCGGAATGCGGGCGGACCATCCCCTACACCGACGTCGGGGACGGCCACCTGGTGCGGTGCGTCCTGGCCGAAGGCCGCGAGGTGCGCGATGGGCAATGACATCCTGCTGGAACTGAAAAACATCCGCAAGTACTTCCCGGTTGAGGAGGGCATGTTCCGGCGGACCGTCGGCACCGTCAAGGCGGTGGACGACGTTTCCCTGTTCGTCCGCCGCGGGGAGACCCTGGGCCTGGTCGGCGAAAGCGGCTGCGGCAAGACCACCCTGGGGAAAATCATCGTGCGGCTGCACAAGCCGACCGAGGGGCAGCTCAATTACCGGCTGGACGACGGCGGGTTCAAGGACCTGCTCTCCCTGGACAAGCAGGAGTCCTTCCGCGCGCACCGCCGGATCCAGATGGTCTTCCAGGACCCCTATTCCTCCCTCAATCCCGTCAAGACCATTCTGTCCGCCTTCGATGAGCCGATGCGCGTGCACGGGATGGCCAGCGCGCAGGAGCGCAGGCAGCGCACGGCCGAACTGCTGGAAGCCGTCAACCTGCGCGGCGAGTACATGTACCGCTACCCGCACGAGTTTTCCGGCGGCCAGTTGCAGCGCATCAGCATCGCGCGCACCCTTTGCGTCAAGCCAGACCTCGTCGTATGCGACGAGCCGGTGTCCGCGCTGGACGTGTCCATCCAGGCGCAGGTGCTCAACCTGATGAAGGAACTGCAGCGCCAGATGAGCCTGACCTACGTGTTCATCGCCCACGACCTGTCGGTTGTGGAGTACATGAGCAACCGGATCGCCGTGATGTACCTTGGAAAAATCGTGGAGTTGGCCAGCGCTGGGGATCTGTACAGCCGGTACCGCCATCCCTATACCCGCGCCCTGCTCTCGGCCGTCCCCATCCCGGAAATCGGCGCGAAGAAGAGCCGCGTCGTCCTGGAGGGCGACGTCCCCTCGCCCATCAACCCGCCGGCAGGCTGCCGTTTCCATACCCGCTGCAGCTTCAGCCAGCCGCATTGCGGGGAAGAAGAGCCCCTGCTGCGCCCCTATGCCGAACATGAGGACCACTGGGTGGCCTGCCATTTCGCGGAATCCCTGCACCAGGCGGATGACTGGGTCATCCAGCAACCATAAGGAGACCTCTATGAACATGCGCCCAAGCAAGGTCCTCAGGAGGATGCGCTCCGGCGAAATCGCCACCTGCATCAAGCTGAACATCAGCTCCGCCCGCAACGTGGAGCTGGCAGCCCTGTGCGGGTTTGACTGCGTCTGGGTCGATATGGAGCATGTGCCCTCCGGCATCGACTTCATCGAGTCCGCGGCGCTGGCTGCCAAGGCCTACGACTGCGACCTGCTCACCCGGGTGCCCCGCGGCGGCTACGGCAACTACATCCGGCCGCTGGAGGCGGACAGCACCGGCATCATGGTGCCCCACCTGATGAGCCTGGAAGACGCGAAAACCATCCAGTACTACACCAAGTTCCACCCCGTCGGCCGCAGGCCGATCGACGGAGGCAACGCGGACGGCGCCTATTGCCTCATCAATCCGAAGGACTATTGCGAACAGGCCAACCGGGAACGGTTCGTCATCGTCCAGATCGAGGACCCGGAACCGCTGGACGAACTGGAGGAAATCTGCGCACTGCCCGGGCTGGACATGATCTTCTTCGGTCCGGCCGATTTCAGCCAGGGCGCCGGCATTCCCTTCGAGTGGGACAACCCGCTGATTGCCGATACGAGAAAGCGCGTCGCCGAAACCGCGCGCCGCCACGGCAAGTTCGCGGGAACCGTGGGCGGGCCGAGCAACTTCGACGCGCTGGCGGACGAGGGCTATACCTTCATCAACCTGGGCGCTGACGTCGTCGCCCTGGCGGAATACTTCCGCGGCATTTCCTCCCGTTTCACCGGCAAGCCCATCCGGGACGTGAAGGGATGAGACGGCTGTGAAACAATCCAGCAACGGCCTGTCGGAGATGACCCTGGGCACCGTGCAGCTGGGGCTGCGCTACGGCATCGCCAATACCCTGGGCAAGCCGGATCGCGAAACCGCCTGCGCGATGATATCTGATGCCATCCGGCTGGGTGTCAACTCCCTGGATACTGCGCAGTCCTACGGGGATTCCGAAGAGGTGATCGGGGACTGCCTGCGGCAGCACCCGGGCATGAAGGACCGGCTGATGGTGACTAGCAAGCTGGTGATTGAAACCCCCGACGGCGCCCCAGACGTTGACTTCGAGCGGGAAATCTCGAAAAAGGCGGCGGAATCCCTGAGACGGCTGGGCATCGGCCAGCTGCGGTTCCTCCTGCTCCACCGGGCGGCGGACATGGGCAAATCCGGCGGCGCGGTCGCCCGGGCGTTGGAAAAGCTCATCGCATCCGGCGCGGTTGCCGAAGCGGGCGTTTCCGTTTATACGGAAGCGGAAATCCGGGAAATGCTCCGCTTTCCGGTCTACACCGCCGTCCAGCTGCCCCTGAGCGTCTTTGACCAGAAGCTGATTGATTCCGGCATCCTTACGGAACTGGAACGGCGTGGCATCACCGTCTTCGTTCGCAGCGTGTTTTCCCAGGGGCTGGTTTTCATGGCGCCGGAGCGCATGACCCAGCCCGTGCTGTCCGAATACATGCTGCCCCACCTGCTGCAGCTGCGCGTGCGCTGCACGCAGATTGGGTGCTCGCCGTCTGACTACGCGCTGTCCTTCGTCCGCCGCCTGCCCGGGGTGACCAGCCTGGTGCTGGGCGCTGATAATAAGGAGCAGGTGAAAGAGGATGCTGCGATGTTCAACCGTCCCCCGATGAGCGACTTGGAGTTTGAGACTGCCAGACGCCTGTTCGCCAAGGTGCCCTTTGACCGCATTATGGAAGCCCTGCGCTGAATATCAAAGAGAGGAGGGAGGACGCTCTGGCCGGAAACCGGCCCGCCTGACGCGCTGGATTACATAGCAGGTTATCGGCACGGATTGGCATCCCGTTTTCTGACACTGACTGACAAAGAGGAGAAACAACATGAAGAAAAGAATCGCATGGTTCCTGTCCCTCGCCCTCGTGCTCAGCCTGGTCCTCTCGCTGGCGGCACCCGCCGTCGCAGAAGAGAAGAAAGGCCTGGGGCCCAATATGCTCCTGCTCCCCACGATGGAGAACATGAGCGACGTCTTCCCCACCTGCTGGGACAACTACGGCCTCGTCGGCCGCATGATGCTGTGGTCGCGCCTGCTGCGCCTCAACGCGGACCTGCAGCCGGTCTACGGCGACCTGGCGAAGGAGTGGGTTGTCTCCGAGGACGGCCTGAACTACTCCTTCACGCTGCACGACAACATCAAGTGGCACGACGGGAAGGACCTGACGCCGGACGACGTGGCCTACAGCATCAAGTTCGCCATGAAGGGCCCCGTTCTCAACGCCGTCATGCGCAACGCGTTCAGCACCATCAAGGGCATGAAGGAATTCCTGGCGGACGAAAACGCCAAGCCCGCGGACGAGTTGGAAGGCATCAAGGTAGACGACAAAGCTGTCAGCTTTACCCTGGTGAACCCCAGCGGCACCTTCCTGCTGTCCACCGCCCAGTTCAACATCCTGCCCAGGCACGAACTGGAGAAATACGAGCCCCTTACCTTCAAGACTTCCCCCTATTTCGCCAAGCCCATCGGCTCGGGCCCCTACTACGTGAAGGAGTTCCATCCCAACGACTACGCGCTGCTGGAGGCGTTCCCGGACTACTTCGGCAAGAAGCCCCAGATCCAGCAGGTCAAGATGACCCAGATGACACAGGCGGATTATCCCGCGCGCGCGCTGGCCAACGAAATCGACTTCTTCCACATCAACGACCTGGCGACCGCCCAGGCCGCCGTGCAGAACCCCAACTACGAGATGCATTTCGTGGACATCTATTTTGTGCGCTACTTCATGTGGAACTCCCTGGGCGCCTCGGGCCAGAACCCGGAGCTGTTCCAGGATATCCGCGCCCGCCGCGCCTTCGTGCACGCGATTGACCGCCAGGCCTTGGCCGACGGCTTGATGCCCCAGCAAGCCGCGCTGACGGACACCAAGGTGCCCGCCGCCTTTGATTACTACAACGGCGACGTGTACGAGCTGGACTACAACCCGGAGAAGGCCATGCAGCTGCTGAAGGAGGCCAACTTCGACTTCTCCAAGACCGTCAAGCTGGCTGCCTACTACGCCGACCAGACAACCGCCAACTTCATGGACGCCATCGTCAGCTACCTGGGCGAGGTCGGCATCAAGGCCGAGTGGAAGCTGATGACCGGCGACATCACCGCTCAGCTCTACGACGTGCGCGATTACGACTTCGTCTACGCCGGCCTGTCGGCGATGACGGTGGAGGAGGCCTACAACCCCTTCTACAGCGAGACCGTCAAGACCGGCATGATGGGCAAACTCCAACCCAAGGGCATGACCAACATGGACGAGCTGCTCAAGAAGCTGTGGGTCACGAGCGACCCCGCGGAGCGCAAGGCCATCCTCAAGGACATCCAGATGGTGGAAACCGAGGAAATGTTCTGGTTCCTGCCGATGTTCTCCCTGCGCAACCTACAGGTCTTCAACAAGACCCGCGTGAACCTGCCCCCGGAACTGGTGCTGTCCAACGAATGGTCCAACTACGAGCGTTACCTGGACGAATGGACGCTCAACCCCGGCGAGTAAACCGCCCGCCGTACCGCGGGGTCCCGGAAATCCGGGGCCCCGCTTTCGTGTTGGTTCTCCGGGCCGTCCGCCAGCCTGACGGCAGGGGAAGGACGTCTGCGCACCCGGGGCGGGAACCGCCCGGCAATATCCGCGGCGATGATTGAAAGAACTCTTCCACGAATTGACACTCCCCCGGTTTTCGCCTATACTGGCGGCAATCGGAATAAGTAAGTGGGCGCGCCGCGAGGAGGTTTTCACATGAGAAAGGATTTTCCCTTAAAACCCCCCTTCTTTGAAATCGGCCCCAAATCCTACCTGGCGGGCGACGAGGTGCTCGCCCTCGCCATGGCCGCGGACGAAGCGAGCAAGAAGTATGACGTCGACATCATCTTCACGGCGCCCATCGTGGACATCCGCCGGATTGCCGAAAAGACGGAGCGGATTTTCGTATTTGCGCCGCACATGGATCCCCTGCGGCCGGGGCGCGGCCTGGCGGACGTGCTGCCGGAATCGCTGGTCGCGGCAGGCGCCGCGGGCGTCATGCTCAACCACTGCGAAAAGCCCGTCACCCTGGACGTGCTGGACAAGACCATCCGGCGGGCGGACGAGGTGGGGCTGGCGACCATCGTGTGCACGGACACCATCGCCCAGGCGGCGGCCGTCGCGCACCTGTCCCCCAACATCATCGTGGCAGAGCCGACGGAGCTGATCGGCACCGGGCAGACCAGCGACGAGGAGTATGTGCGCCTGTCCATCGAGGCGGTCAAGGGCGTGAACCCCGCCGTCTATGTGCTGCAGGGCGCGGGCATCAGCAAGGGCGAGGACGTCTACCGCGTCATTTTCGCGGGCGCGGAGGCGACCGGTTCGTCCAGCGGCGTCGTCAAGGCGCCCGACCGGGCGAAAATGATTGACGAGATGATCGGCGCGGTCCGCCGCGCTTTCAACGATCGGAATAAATAAACAGGAGGGCGCCATGGATTTCAAGGTCTACCAGAAGGAGCTGCAGCTGCAGTCGAAGGGCTGGATTCCCACTTTTCACGATATCTCCAAGGAAGTCATCGAAATTGTCAAGGCCTCCGGCGTCAGGAACGGCACCTGCTCAGTCGTCTCGCACCACACCACCTGCAGCGTGATGATCCAGGAATGCTCGCACGACGTCGATACCTTTGACCTGGAGTACCTGCAGCACGACCTGCTGGACATCATGCGCAAGCTGGTGCCTGACTTCAAGGAAGAGCACCAGTACCGCCACCCCGGCCCCATCCACGCGCAGTTCGGCCGCTACGTCAACGAGCCGGGCGATTTTACCAGCATGAATACCGACGGACACCTGCGCTCCGTCTTCTTCGGACGCAGCGAAACCCTGACCATCAAGGACGGCGTGCTGGACGGCGGAGAGTTCGCCCACATCTATTTCATCGATTGGGACCAGGTGCGCGCCCGCCCGCGGCAGGCGAACATCACCGTAATGGGCACGACCGGGGACGTCGAGGACCGCAAGTTCAACGGCGGCAAGGTCATCAAAACCGGGCGCAAGTATCTGCCGGAGCAAAAGGAGTATATGCCCGAGTTCGACCTGCAGCTAAAGAGGGACTGAGCCGTGCGCCCTCAGATCCGGGTTGAGGGGGAGGGCGTGATTTACAGGAACCCGCTGCCGCAGCTACGGAGCCGCCGGGCGTACTTCCCCGGCGTGACCCCGCTCAGCGGGGGCGGGTTCCTGGCATCGTTCACCCTGGGCGAGGCGATGGAAAGCGTGGACCAAACCACCGCGCTGTCCGTCGGGGACGCGGAAGGAAAGAGCTGGAAGGAAGCTGGTTTCCTCATCCGGGAGGAGAACCGGGGCACCCGGTCGGACAGCGCCAAGGTGACCGCGCTGCCCGGCGGGCGTCGGATCGCGCTGGGATACCGCTTTGACAGAAGCCAGCCGGAGAATCCCATCGGGAACCCCCAAACGGGCGGCCTGCTGCCCAACGAGGTCTTTTTCTGCGAACAGGAAAATGAAACGGCGGACTGGTCCGCGCCCCGGGGCGTCAGGACCTCCTTTCAAGGCCCCGTGGAGGCGTCCGCGCCATTGACAGCGCTTGGCAGCGGCGCCTGGGTCTCCCCCATCGCCAATTTCCTGGACTGGCAGGGCGATGCCCGGGAAGCGCTGCAGGGGCGTCTGCTACGCAGCGACGACGAGGGGCGTACCTGGTCCGACCAAGCGACGACCCTGCGCTTCCCGGGCGGGCGGACCGCCGTATGGGAGCAGCGCCTGTGCGAGTATGAAAAGGGCCGCCTGTGCGTCGTCGCCTGGGTAGAGGATCTGAAAACGGGAAAGGCCAAAAACAACCACGTCGCCCTGTCGGCAGACGACGGGCACAGCTTTATGGACCCCCTTGATACCGGGATCAACGGACAGGCGACCGGCATCGTTTCCCTGGGCGGGGGATTGGTCATGACCCTGCACGCCATGAGAAAAGGCACCGAGCAGCCCGGGCTGATGGCGGTGACCGCGGACCTGGGCGGACAATCCTGGAAGGAACTGGGCCGCGAACTCATCTGGCGGGCGCCGGCTTACCGGCCTAACGTCGCCCTCCCGGGGGTGTTTTCCGCCGTGCGATTCGGTCAGCCGTCCGCCGTCAGCATGGGGGCGGGAAAGTATCTGGTGAGCTTCTGGCGGGAGGAGGACGGTGAGGCGGACATCCGCTGGATGCGGATATCCGTAGACCTGTAATCCAATTTTCTCTTACCAGGCGGTCCAGCCGCCGTCCACCACAAGGTTGATGCCGGTGGTGAAACTCGCGGTATCTGAAATCAAATAACAGTACGCGCCCGCGATTTCCCGCGCCTGGCCGACCCGGCCCAGCATGGTCTTTTGGGACAGCTTGCGCAGGAATTCTTCCGGGGGCAGTTTGCGCGGCGCCGGGAAGGGCCCCGGCGTCACGCAGTTGACACGGATGCCGTAGGGCGCCAGGTGCGCGGCCGCGTAACGGGTCAGCTGCAGAACGCCCGCCTTGCCCGCCCCGTAAAACACCGGGCTGTTCTGCCCGGAATCCCCATAAATAGAGGGGTCTGGCGACACCATGCCGTACATGGAGGAGGTGTTGACCACGCTGCCCCCGCCGCTGTTTTTCAGGTGCGGCACCGCCTCGCGCAGGACGCGGAAGGTGGAGCCGAGCACCCCGCGGAGGGAATAGTCGAAATCCTCGTCGGAGGTTTCTTCCACGGAAAACCGCTTGAGGTTGCCCTCCCCCGCGGCAGCCGAACCCATGAAGGCGGCGAAGTTCAAAACGGCATCGACTCCGCCGAACGAGGCCCTGCATGCCTCAAAGGCCGCCCGGACGTCCGCGGAGCCGGACACGTCGCAGGAGACCAGGCAGCAGGCAGGGTTGTCCCGGAAGGGCGCCACCTGTTCCAGGGTGAACTCCGGGAACAGGTCCGCGACGACGACCCTGGCGCCCAGCTGCAGCAGCATCTCCACCGTCGCGCTGCCCAGGTATCCGCCGCCGCCGAAGGCGACGACTCGCTTGCCCTCCAGGGAAAATGGGGACGTGGACATGGGGTCTCTCCTCGTTGCATTTTTTACTTGAATATGGCGCTTTCAGATGGCGGTGTATCCGCCGTCCACCGGGATGGACAGGCCTGTCAGATAGGAGGAGGCGTCGGAAGCCAGCAGCAGCAGGACGCCCTTGATGTCGTCCGGGCCGGCCAGCCTGCCCAGCTGCGTATGCCGGGCGTAGTTCTCCCGGAAGCGTTCCGGAGTGCGGTCCGAGCGCAGGCCGCCCGGGCACAGGGTGTTCACGCGCACCCCAAACCTTCCGTAATAGCTGGCGGCATGCCGCGTCCAGGCGGTGATGGCGGATTTGTTGAGCGTGTAGTCGTGCCCGTGGGCGCCGAGCTGCATGCCGGGCTCGCCATCGTAGTTGTGCTTCTCCACGCCGATGAGGCCCATCATGGAGCCGAAGCTCACGATGGAGCCGAAACCCTGGCGTTTCATCTGCTCTCCGACGAGCAGGGTCATGTACAAAAACCCGGCGCCGTTGACGCGCACGGACGTTTCCAGCGCGGCTTCCTCCTGCATCCAGCCGACCCCTCCTTTGGGGATGACGCGGCTGGCGTTGACGAAGACGTCGATGCGTCCTTCCCGCCTGACAACCGTTTCCACCATCCGAAGGATAGACGCGGGATCC
>JAPXQZ010000034.1:0-10489 GCA_033813835.1 Clostridia bacterium
CTCGGCGTAACTGGGGCTGACGGTGGTGACCTGGTCGGCGTAGACGATACCGGCCTTCATGAAGTTGACGTTGCCGAAATACTCCAGCTTGTCGTCGGTGAAGACGCTGTTGGGCAGGCCCAGCATGTCCTGCACGTCCTTGATGCCGAACACGCCCTGGTACTGCAGGTTGTGGATGGTGAACACCGTGCGGATGCCGTCATAGCGCGGCAGCCCCGCGTACTGGATGCGCAGCAGCGCCAGCACCATGCCGGTCTGCCAGTCATGGGCATGGATGATGTCCGGGGTGAAGGGAATGAGCGGAAGGGCGTTCAATACCCCGCGGCAGAAAAAGGCGAAGCGCTCATGCTCGTCCCCGCCCAGGCCGTAGATGTAGCCGCGGCCGAAGTAATAGCGGTTGTCCAGGAAGTAGTAGGTGACGCCGCCTTTTTCCAGCTGCTCAATGCCGCAGTACTGGCGGCGCCAGCCCAGGCTGACCTCGAAGTCGATCGTGTGGGTCATCCGGCGCTCATACTCGTCGGGGATGGCGCTGTACTTGGGGATGATGACCCGGACGTCGTGCCCCTGCTCGGCCAGCGCCGGCGCCAGGGAACCGACCACGTCCGCCAGGCCGCCCGTCTTGCAGAAGGGCACGCACTCACTGGCTGTGAACAGGATTTTCATGGAGCACCTCCTTGCGCGATGGCAGTCCTCAAGAGGAGGCTAACAAAAGCCGGTTTAAATTGTCAAGCCTTTGGCGACCACGACGGGGTAGGCGCGCGGCGCGATGAGGCGGACGTCTTCCCTGAGGGTCGTCTCCTTGTCCAGGATGCAGTTCTCCACCTCCGCGCCCCGGGAGATGACGGCGTCCTGCATGATGATGCTGTTGCGGATGACCGCGCCGGGCTTGACCACCACGCCGCGGAAGAGGATGCTGTTCTCCACCGTGCCCTCGATGAGGCAGCCGTCGGCGACCAGGGCGTTGGAAACCTTCGAGTCGCCGATGTAGCGGGCGGGCATCTCGTCGCGCAGCTTGGTCCAGACCGGCTGGTCGTCCCGGAAGGTCTGGGCGCGGAAGGTGTCGTTCAAAAAGTCCATGTTGGCCTGGAAATAGCTTTGCACCGAGTCCACCACCCAGACGCGGCCAGGGCACTCGTAGGCGCCCACGCGGTAGACGCGCTCCGACACCATCTGCGCGAGCATGTCGCGGGAGAAGTGGTGCTGGCCCGCGGCGACCGCGCGGTCCACCAGGTCGATTAGCAGCTCGCGCCGCGCAACGAAGGCGCCCACGTAGGTGTTCTCGAAGTGCGGGATGGTCGGGTCGTACTCGATGCGGGTGACCAGGCTGCTTTCCACCTTCAGGTAGCGCCCGCGGCCGTTCCGACGGGCGTTGCGATCCTTCGTGTACACCAGGGTGAGGTCGGCCTTGGTTTCCAGGTGCTGGCGCACGACGTCACGGAAGTCCGCCTGGTAGAGGACGTTGCTGTCGGACACGGCGATGTTGCGCTCCACGGAGCGGCGCATGAAGCCGATGTTGGTGTGCAGGGCGTCCAGCAGGCCGTCGTAGAGGCCCACGTTCTCCCGGGACATATAGGGCGGCAGGATGGTCAGGCCGGAGCGCTTTCCGTGCAGGTTCCACTCCCGGCCGCTACCCAGGTGGTCCATCAGGCTGTGGTAGTTCTTCTGCATGATGATGCCGATGTTCTTGATGCCGGAGTGGATCATGCTGGAGAGGATGAAGTCGATGAGGCGGTAGCGGCCCACCATGGGCAGCGCCGCGGGCGCGCGGTAACGGGTCAGTTCCTGCAGTTCGTCTACGCGCTCCCCGGTATAGATGAGGCCGACGATGTCCTGTTTCATACGCTCTCCCTCACTCGCCCAGCTGCCGGCCGGCCTTGAGGCTGGTCCCGGCGGGGACGACGGTGTTGCTGCCGACGACGGCGATATCGCCTGATTCTTCCCCGATATGGGCGCCTTCGCCGATGACGGCGTTCTCCGCGACGATGGCGCGCCGGATGACCGCGCCCTTCCCGATGACCGCGTGGGGCATGACGACCGAGTCGATGACCCGCGCGCCCGCGGCGATGTGTACGTCGGCGGACAGGACGGAATGGGCGACATGGCCAAAAACCTCGCAGCCCTCCGTGACCAGGCTGTCCCGGATGTCGCCCTGGGGCGCCGCGTAATGCGGCGGCTCGCCCTCGTTACGGGCGTAGATGCGCCACTTGCGGTCGTGCAGGTCGATGGGCGGCGGCGTTTCCAGCAGGTCCATGTTGGCCGCCCAGAGGCTTTCGATGGTGCCCACGTCCTTCCAGTAACCCTCGAAGCGGTAGGCGGCCAGGCGCTCGCCGGCCGCGAGCATGGCGGGGATGACGTTCTTGCCGAAGTCGTTGGAGGACTTGGGGTCGCGCTCGTCGCTTTCCAGGTACTGGCGCAGCTTGTCCCAGGTGAATACGTAGACGCCCATGCTGGCGTTGTTGGACTTGGGCTTTTTAGGCTTTTCCTCAAACTCGGTGATGATGCCCTCGGAATCGGTGTTCATCAGCCCGAAGCGGCTGGCCTCCTCCCAGGGCACCTGGCGCACCGCCACCGTGAGGGCGGCGCCGCGGGAAACGTGGTAGGACACCATCTCCGCGTAGTCGCACTTGTAGATGTGGTCGCCCGAGAGGATGAGCACGCAGTCCGGGTTGTACTGGTTGATAAAGGAGAGATTCTGGTAAATCGCGTTGGCCGTCCCCTTGTACCACTCCCCCTCCTCGCCCTTGGAATAGGGCGGGAGGACGAAGACGCCGCCGTTGGAGATGTCCAGGTCCCAGGGGGCGCCGGAACCGATGTAGGAGTTGAGCTCCAGCGGCTTGTACTGCGTGAGCACGCCGACGGTGTCGATGCCGGAGTTGGCGCAGTTGGACAGGGGAAAGTCAATGATGCGGTACTTCCCCCCGTAGGGCACCGCCGGCTTGGCGACGTGCCGGGTCAGGATGCCCAGCCGGCTTCCCTGGCCGCCGGCCAGCAGCATCGCCACGCAGCTTTTTTTCTGGGTCATCGGGAATCTCCCTCCTTTTCAGGCGGCGCCTTCTTTGCTTTGGACGGCGCCTTCCGGGGTTTTTCTTCCGGCTTGGGGTCCTTGGCGTAGGTGAAATACACCGTGGCCAGCGGCGGCACG
This sequence comes from Clostridia bacterium, assembly GCA_033813835.1. GTDB lineage: Bacteria > Bacillota > Clostridia > Christensenellales > Aristaeellaceae > UBA6115. Next base: position 3,143 of record JAPXQZ010000034.1, read on the forward strand.
CAGACCTCCACCGACCAGGGCAGGCCGTTGCACGGCTCCTCCCGCGCGCGCAGGGGGCCGGCATTGTACTGGTTGGAGCCGCCAAACTCCTTCAGGTCGGTGTTGAAGCACTCCGTGACAACGCCCGGCTCCGGCAGGCCGAAGCGGTACTGGGGATAGAAGGCCGAGGTGAAGTTGGTCATGCAGACGACGGAACCGCCCGCGCGGTCGGTGCGCATGAAGACGGTCAGGCTGCGCTCCCTGTCGTCCGCCGCCAGCCACTTGAAACCCTCCCAGCTGTCCTCCACCTCGTACATGGCGGGGGTGTCCCGGTAGAACCGGTTCATCACCCGCACGCAGCGGCACAGGTCCGGGTGCCGCTCGTAGACCATCAGGAACCAGTCCAACTGCCCGTCGTAGTTCCATTCGATAAAGTGGCCGAACTCGCCGCCCATGAACAGCAGCTTCTTGCCCGGGTGGGCCATGGTGTAGCCGTACAGCGCGCGCAGGCCGGCGAATTTCTGCCAAAGGTCCCCGGGCTGCTTGTCCAGCATGCTCTTCTTCCCGTGCACGACCTCGTCGTGGGAAAAGGGCAGGACGTAGTTCTCGCTGAAGGCGTAAAAGAGGGAGAAGGTCAGTTTCTCGTGGTGCCACCGGCGGTAGACCGGGTCGAACTTGATATAGGCCAGCATGTCGTTCATCCAGCCCATGTTCCACTTGAAGCCGAAGCCCAGCCCGCCCCGGTCCACCGGGTGGGTGATCTGGGGGAAGGCGCTGGACTCCTCCGCGATCATCATCACGCCGGGAAAATCGCGGTAGACGGTCTGGTTGAGCCTGCGCAGGAAACCGATGGCCTCCAGGTTTTCCCGGCCGCCGAAGCGGTTGCCCAGGAAGTTCCCCTCCCGGGAAAAGTCGTGGTAAATCATGCTGGACACCGCGTCACAGCGCAAGCCGTCGGCGTGGAAATACTCCAGCCAGAAGCAGGCGTTGGAGAGCATGAAGCTGTTGACCTCGCCCCGCGCGTAGTCGAACATCATCGTGCCCCACTGGGGCATTTCCGCGCGGCGGGGGTCTTCGTGCTCAAAGCAGGGGGTGCCGTCAAAGCGCCGCAGGCCGATTTCGTCCCGCGGGAAGTGCGCGGGCACCCAGTCGAGGATGACGCCGATGCCGGAACGGTGCAGCCGGTCGATCAGGGACATCAGCTCCTTGGGCTTCCCGTGCCGGGCGGTGGCCGCGTAATAGCCGGTGACCTGGTAGCCCCAGGACATGTCCAGCGGGTGCTCCATCACCGGGAGCAGCTCCACGTGGGTGTAGCCCATTTCCTCCACGTAGGGGATGAGCTGGTCGGCGATTTCGCCGTAGGACAGCATGCGGCCGTTCTCGCCCCGGCGCCAGGAGGCCAGGTGCATTTCGTAGATGTTGACGGGACTGCGGTAGGGGTTCCAGGTTTTGCGCCTCTCCATCCACTCCCCGTCGCCCCAGGCATAGCCGTCCATGTCGTACAGGAGGCTGGCGGTGTTGGGGCGCAGCTCGCCGGCGAAGGCGAAGGGGTCGGCCTTCAGCCGCCAATGGCCGTCCGCGCCCAGAACGGCGTACTTGTAGGCGCGCATCTTCTCCTGCGCGCCCTCGTAGCTGAAGGTTTCCGGGTCGGCGGCGGGGGTGAAGAGGATGTCGGGCAGGCGCAGCTCCCAGGTACCGTCGTACTGTTTCTGCATCGGGTGCTTTTCATAATCCCAGAAGCAGAACTCGCCCGTCAGGCTGACCGCCCGGGCGTTGGGTGCCCAGACGGAAAAGTGCCAGCAGTCCACGTCCTGCCAGACCGGGTGCGCGCCGAACATCCGGTAGGCGTGCCGGCTGGTCCCCTGGTGGAAGCTCTGCCTCTGCGCGTCGTCCGGGGGCTGATAGCGCAAGGTCATTCCTCCCCTCTGCCGAAGACGGATGATTCCCATGCATGGCTATTTTCTATGGGGATTATAGCATGGCGCCGTACGCCGCGCAACTTGCAAATCGGTTGACCTGCCTTGACAAATCCGCCGTTCCAGCCCCGGGCGGGACAGGATTGTTTGATGGCGCGCGCGGCCGCGTGCTATAATCCGCCCAGCATCACGAAAGGACGCGCGGGATGGCAGGGAGGCAGGGCCGGCGGCTGTTCGCCCCCAGGCGCCGGCGGCACGCCGGCTGCCTGACGGTGTTGCTGCTGCTATCCGCGGCGGTGGCGCTGGTGTTGTCCTTAAACGGCCTGTCCAACCGCTACGTGCGCCTGGAAACCCGGCCGGTGACGGTGCTGGAGCTGCCCCGCGCGCTGGAAAAAACGGGCATCCTGCACATTTCCGACCTGCATGCGGCCCGGCTGGGCCCGGAGCAGACGCACCTGCGCCAGGCGCTGGGCAAGGAAAGCTACCAGGCCGTCGCCCTGACCGGGGATATGGTGGGCAGGGGCGGGAACGCGGAACCTTTCCTGGAGCTGCTCGACGCGCTCAAGCCCGGCGTGCCGGTGTTCTTCATCGCCGGGGACAACGACCCCGCCCCGCTGCTGTCCGCCCCGCACGGGGACGGCGAGGTCAAGGCGCCCTGGGTGCGGGCGGCGGAGGCCAAAGGGGCCGTGTACCTGGAATCCCCCGTCAGAATCGACGTGGAGGGGCAGGCGGTGTGGTTCGTGCCGGGGGACCTGTACTTCATCGACCTCCCCAGCGCGTCCGCCGCCCTGGCGGAGCAGGTGAACGCCCTGAAGGCGTCCGGGAAGGCCTATGAGCCGGAGACCGGCGCCCTGCTGCGGGCGGCGGAACACCGCCTGGATGCCGTGAATGCAGCCCTTGGCGCGATGGCGGACATCAAGCCCCAGGACCTGGTGGTGGCGCTGACCCACCAGCCGCCCGGGGCGGACATGCTGGGCGAGCTGGCGCAGGAAGCGCGGGAAAAGAACCTTTCAGCGCCCGGGCTCTTCCTGAGCGGTCAGTTCAACAACGGGCAGGTGCGCCTGCCCGGCCTGGGGCCGGTCTACGTCCCGCCGCAGCCGGACGGCCGGGGCGGGTTTTTCCCGGGGGACGAGGGCTTTACGGGACTGTCCATCCAGAAGGGGTTCCCCGTCCACATCAGCCCCGGACTGGGCGTTTCCGGCTATTATCCGGTGCCCCTCCGGCTGTTCAACCGCCCGGCCGTGACCCTGCTGCAGCTGACCGCCCGCATGACACGATAGGAGGAGACGCTTGCCCAACCGGGGGATGTTCGTAAACCGGGAGCTGAGCTGGCTGCAGTTCAACGAGCGGGTATTGTCCGAGGCCGTCAATCCGGACAACCCGCTGCTGGAGCGCGCGCGGTTCCTGTCCATCGTGTCCAACAACCTGGACGAGTTCTTCATGGTGCGCGTGGGCAAGCTGGAGCGCAAGGCCGACCTGGGCCGGGCCGAGCCCGACCCCGCGGGCATGACGCCGGAAGCCCAGGTGCGGGAAATCCGCAAGGCCGTGCGCGGGCACGTTTCCCGGCAGTACCACATCCTCAACCGCCAGCTGCTGCCGGAAATGCTGGAGAACGGCATTGAGCTGCCCGGGGCGGAAGACCTGACCGGCGAGCAGAAGCGCTGGCTGTCCCAGTACTTCGACGCGCAGGTGCTGCCGGTTCTAACCCCGCGCACCATCAACCCCCTGCACCCCTTCCCCATCCTGGCCGCCAAGGCGCTGTACATCGCGGTGCTGCTGCAGTCCGACAAGGGCGGGGAGCCGCAGCTGGCCATCGTGCCCGTGCCCCGGACGCTGCAGCGGGTGGTCCTTTTGCCCATGGGCCGCGGGCAGGCGCGCGGCGTGCTGCTGGAGGAGCTCATCGCCCTCTTCCTGCCCCGGATTTTCCTGTATATGGCGCCGCTGGCCTGGATGACGCTCCGCATCACGCGCAATACCGACTTCGTGATGAACCTGGACGACATGGACAACCTGCTCAGCGAGATGAGCAAGAACGTGCAGCGCCGTTCCTACGGGAAAATCGTGCGCATGGAAGTGACCCGGGGCGCGAACCGGCGGCTGCTGCAGATGCTGACGGACGCGATGGAGGCGGAGGAGGACGCGCTGTTTGAGGTGGACGGCCCGGTGGACCTGCGCTTCTTCATGCGGCAGCTGTGTTCCCTGCCAGGTTTTGACCACCTGCGCTACCCCGCCTACACGCCCCGGGTCAGCCCCCGGCTGCTGGCGCGTGAATCCATCTTCCGCACCATCCGCGGCGGCGACCTCTTCCTCCACCATCCCTACGACAGCTTCGACCCCGTCGTGCGCTTCCTGGCGGAATCCGCCGCCGACCCGCAGGTGTTGGCCATCAAGCAGACCCTTTACCGGGTGTCCTCCCACAGCCCGATGATCGACGCGCTCGCCCGCGCGGCGCAAAGCGGCAAGCAGGTGACCGTGCTCATCGAGGTGCGGGCGCGGTTTGACGAGGAGCACAACATCGCCTGGAGCAAGGCGCTGGAGAAGGCCGGCTGCCATGTGCTCTACGGGGTGCCCCGGTGGAAGACCCACTCCAAGGTGACGCTGGTCATCCGCCGGGAGGCGGAGGGGCTCCGGCATTATGTGCACTTCGGCACCGGCAACTACAACGACGTGACGGCCAGGATCTATACGGACATGGGGGTCCTGACCTGTGACAAGCAGCTGGGCGAGGACGCGGGCGCCTTCTTCAACCTGATTCTGGGCTACAGCTACACCTTCCCGATGCGGGAGATGATCGCCTCGCCCTTCCAGCTGCGGGAGGCGATGCTGTCGCGCATCCGGCGGGAGGAGGTCAACGCCCACGCCGGCCAGCCCTGCGGCATCACGATGAAGATGAACTCCCTGTCCGACCCGGAGATGATTGCGGCGCTGCTGTCCGCCGCCAACGCGGGGGTGCCCGTAAAGCTGATGGTGCGCGGCATCTGCTGCCTGAACTACCGGGAAAACAGGAACCTGCAGATTTTCAGCCTGGTGGGGCGCTTCCTGGAACACGCCCGCGTCTACGCGTTTGAAAACGGCGGGGAGCAGGAGCTGTTCCTCTCCTCCGCCGACCTGATGACCCGCAACCTGGACAAGCGGGTGGAATTGACCGTGCCGGTCAAGGACCCCGCTATCCGTGCGCAGATTCTGTCCATCCTGAAGCTGGGGTTCATGGACAACCGCAAACTGTGGAAACTGGAGAGCGGCAGCCAGTACGCGCGTGTGCCGCGCGGGACGCCCGCGCTGTTCGCCCAGGAGGCGCTCATCCGCGCGCCGGACCCCCTGCTTGACAAGGAAAACCCCGCCGTTTAGAATCAATTCGCGCGGCGGGGGCGACGTCCCCGGAACGCGCGGCACGCGGCGGCCTTCAATAAGGCGGCCGCACGGTTTATCAAGGAGCGCCCATGATACAAATTTACAACAGCCAGACGCGGAGAAGAGAGGATTTCGTCCCCCTGCGGGCGGGAAAGGTCGGCATGTACTGCTGCGGCCCGACGGTGTACGACTTCTTCCACATCGGCAACGCGCGGCCCTTCATCATGTTCGACGTGTTCCGGCGCTACCTGCAGTACCGGGGGTATGAGGTGACGTTTGTGCAGAACTTCACCGACGTGGACGACAAGATGATCGACCGCGCCAGGCGGGAGGGCGTGACCGTCCGCGAACTGGGCGACCGCTTCATCGCCGAGTACTGGAAGGACGCCAATGCGCTGGGCGTGAAGCCGGCCGACGTGCACCCGCGGGCGACGGAACACATGCCGCAGATGATCGCCCTCATCCAGGGGCTGATCGACAAGGGCATGGCCTACGAGCAGGCGGGCAGCGTGTATTTTTCCACGCCCGATTTCCCGGAATACGGCAAGCTGTCCGGCCAGAACCTGGAAGACCTGGACGCCGGCGCGCGGGTGAGCGTGGACGAGGAGAAGCGCAACCCCCTGGACTTCGCCCTGTGGAAGGCGGAAAAGCCGGGCGAGCCCAGCTGGGACAGCCCCTGGGGCAGGGGGAGACCGGGCTGGCACATCGAGTGCAGCGCGATGAGCATGGCCTACCTGGGCGAAGCCTTCGACATCCACGCGGGCGGGCAGGACCTGCTGTTTCCCCACCACGAGAACGAGCTAGCCCAGAGCGAGGGCTTTACCGGGCGCCCCTTCGTGAACTACTGGATGCACAACGGTTTCCTGAACATCGACAACACGAAGATGTCCAAGTCCTTGGGCAACTTCTTCACCGTCCGGGACATCCTGAAGGAATACGAGCCCGAGGACGTGCGGATGCTGATGCTGTCCGCGCATTACCGCAGCCCCCTGAACTTCAGCCGGGACATGATGGCCCAGGCCCACGCCTCCCTGACGCGCCTGTATACCGCGCGGGACCGCCTGAACGCCCTGCTGGTCAGCGCGAAGCCGGGCAAGGCTGACGGGGCCGGCATAACGGAAAAAGTGGAGGAAATCCGGCAGCGCTTCCTGTCCGGCATGGACAACGACTTCAACACCGCCGAGGCCATGGGCGCGGTGTTCGACCTGGCATACCTGGCCAATACCGAGCTGGACGAGGGCAGCGGGAAGGAAGCGGTGCAGACTGTGCTTTCCACGCTGGCAGAGCTGACCGGGGTGCTGGGGCTGCTGGCGCGCGGGGAGGAGAGCGTCCCCGAAGACGTGCAGGCGGTGGCGGACCGCCGCGCCGAAGCCCGGAAGAACCGGGACTGGGCGCAGTCGGACGCCCTGCGCGCGGAATTGGCCCGGATGGGCTGGCTGGCCGAGGATACCCCGCAGGGGCAGAAGCTGCGCCGCGCGTGAGCCGGGCGGGCAGGATTACAGGATTGGCGCTGCTGGCCTGCTGCCTGGGGCTGGCGGCCTATCTGGGCGTCTGGGCGCTGGACGCGTCGACACGGCGCGGGGAAACCATCGAGCTACCGCTCACTCCCGTGCGGGACGCGACACCCCCGCCGGAACCGGACCGCGCGGGACGGCTGGAGCTCAACGGCGCCACCCTCCAACAGCTGATGGAACTGCCTGACATCGGGGAACACCTGGCGGAAGCCATCATCCGCCAGCGGGAACTGCACCCCTACTATTTTGTCGAGGACCTCAAGGCCGTGCCGGGCATCGGGGACACGCGGCTGGAAAGGCTGCGGCCTCTGGTCTGGGTTTCGCCGCCGGCTCCCGCCGGAACGGAAGCGACGCCTAAGCCATAAACCTGTATCCGACCGCCGGCTACCGGTCCGCCTGGAAGCGTACGAAGCACGCCGTTCCCTGCGAAGCGGCCTCCACAAGCCCCAAGGCCTGATAAAAGGCGCGGGTCCGCGGCGTTTCGTCGGTCAGCAGCACCGTCTGGCGGACGTGGGAAAAGCGGGCGAGCATCCGGCGCATCAGCTCCCGCCCGACGCCGCGGCGCTGGAAGTCCGGGTGGATTAGCA
>JAPXQZ010000035.1:0-10470 GCA_033813835.1 Clostridia bacterium
CCTGGAAGGGGTTGTCCAGCACCTCCAGCAGCTGGACCGCGTCCCGCACCTCCTGCTGGGCAAAATACTCCCCGTCCGCGTCCGAATAGGCCGGGAACCCGGCATCGCTCAGGATCTGCGCCATCACCGCGGCGCGGCCTGCGGCGGCCCGCAGCAGCACGGCGAAGTCCCTCAGCTGCAGCGGCCGGCGGTCCTTGCCCTCGCCCATGGGCGTGCCCAGCAGCGCGCCAATCCTGCGGGCAATCAGGCGCGCCTCGTAGACGAAGGCCTTCTCCATCTCGCCCTGCCCCTGTTCGGCCGGCGAAAAACCCGCTTCTCCTCCCGCTTCCCCGGCGTCCTCCGCGTCTTCCGCTTCCGGCTCCTCCGGGAAATCCTCTTCCTCCTCCTCCGCCTCCCCTTTTTCAATCAGCCACAGCTCCACCGCCGGGTCGCCGTCGTCAGGCGGGCGCAGCGTCGTCAGCCGCGCCTGGTCGTCGTATTCGATTTCCGTCGCTTCCTCCCGCATCGCGTGTTCGAACACCAGGTTGACGGCGCTGAGGATGTTGGGCCGGGATCGGAAGTTCTCCTTCAGCGTGATGAGCCGCTCCGGGGCGTCGGGCGCGTGCCCGAACCGCCTGGACTTGCCGAGGAACAGCGTCGGGTCGGCCAGGCGGAAGCGGTAGATGCTCTGCTTGACGTCGCCGACCATGAACAGGGAGTTGCGCCCGCTGCAAAGCCGGGTGATGATGGCCTCCTGGATGTGGGAAACGTCCTGGTACTCGTCCACGAACAGGGCGTCGTAGGCGCCGGAAACCTCCCGCGCGGTGCCGGGGTCGGACAGGGCCTTGAGCGCCAGGTGCTCCAGGTCGTTGAAATCCCACAGCGCCCGGGCCGCCTTGGCCGCCTGGTACCGTTCGTGCGCGTCCCGGGTCAGTTTTGCCAGCGCGCGCAGCTGCGGCCGCGTCGCCCGGATGTCGCCCATCCATGCCGCGGCCTGCGCGTCGCTGTGCGGCAGCAGCCTGATTGCCTGCAGCATCAGCTCCTTGGCCTTGTTCCGCCAGTCGCGGGCCTGCTTTGAAACCGCGGGGTTCTCCGCTTCGGGCACTTTCCCGGACGGCAGCTTCGTAAAGGTCAGGCCCGGCCAGTGCAGCCTGCTGCTTTCCCGCAGCGCGGCCTGCAGGACGGAAACGAGGTGGAGGTCGTCCTCCAGCGCGGAGGCGTAGCGGCGGGGGCCGTCCGGCAGGTCGCACAGCCCGGCTGCCGCCCGGATCAGATCCTCCGCGCCGGAGAGCAGCAGGCCCGCCTCCCGTACCGCGAAGGGGTACAGCGGATGCTCGTACAGGCTCGACTGCTCCGGTTCGCCCGCGTTTTGTTCCAGCCATTCCCACGGCGCCGCCTGCGCCATTAAGAAGGTGTGCAGCGCCTGCACCATGGCCAGGATGCTCTTGTCGGGGAAGCGGTCCGCCAGGGCGCGGGCGTCCTCGTCCGGCGCCGTGTAGAAGGCGTCCAGCGCGGCGTCCATCGCCTCCCGCAGCATCTCGTCCGCCAGCGCCTCGTCCGCCAGTTTGGACATGGGGTCCGTGCCCGCCGCCTGGAAATGGCGCCGGATGATTTTCTGGCAGAAGCTGTGCAGCGTGCCGATATCCGCGCGCTGCAGCAGGGCGTACTGCTTTTTGAGCCCGGGGTCCGCGGCTGCCGCGGCGCTCAGCTGTTCCGCCAGCCGCTCCTTCATTTCGTTGGCGGCGGCGTGGGTAAAGGTCATCACCAGCATGCGGTCCAGCGGAATCCCTTCCTGCAGTAGGGACATCACCCGCTCGACCAGCACCGCCGTCTTGCCGCTGCCCGCCGCGGCGCTGACCAGCACGCGCCGGTTGCGCGCCTGGATGGCCGACAGCTGCTGGGGCGTCCACTCACGCATCGGAAACCTCCGTCAGCCGCGCGAAGGCGCGTTTCAGCGCGCGCCGGGCGGACTCGTAGGTCAGCGCGCCCTGCTGGTACACCGCGTAGGGCGGCCGCATCGGCGCGTCACAGCTCAACTCGATGGAGGCGCCCTGCACGAAGGCGCCCGCCGCCATGATGACCGGGTCGGCGTAGCCGGGCATGTCCCAGGGTTCCGGGGTCAAATAGGCGTCCACCGGCGAGCCGCTCTGCAGCCCCAGGCAATAGGCGGACACCTTGTCCGGCGTGCCCAGCAGCAGCGCCTGGATGACGTCAAAGCGTTCGTCCAGCGCGCCGGGCAGCGCCCGGTAGCCCAGCAGTTCGGCGACCCGCGCGGCCAGCGCCGCGGTTTTCAGAGCCTGGCACACGGTGTGCGGCGCCAGGAACAGCCCCTGGAAAAACAGGCGGTAGCCGCCCTCGTAGCTGCCCACCTCCCGGCCCACCCCCGGCGCGGTCAGGCGGTTTTCAATGCGGGAAACGGCCCGGCGGGTGCCGGCGATATAGCCCCCGGCGGGCATCAGGCCGCCGCCCAGGTTCTTGATCAGGCTGCCGCAGGCCGCGTCCGCGCCGTAAAAAGTAGGCTCGTCCTCCGTCACGAAGGCGCCGTAGCAGTTGTCCACGATGGCGTAGACCGCGGGGTGGCGCGCCTTGATTTCCAGGATGGCCGCGCCCAGCTCCCGGGGAGACAGGGATGGCCGCAGGGCATAGCCGCGGCTGCGCTGCAGGAAGACGGCGCGCGTCCTGTCGTTAAGGGCGTCGAGCACCCCGGGCAGGTCCAACCCGCCCGCGGGCGTCAATTCGACGACCCGGTGCGTAACGCCCATTTCGGAAAGGCTGCCCGGTTCCCCGGAGAAGCCGATGACGCCGCGCAGGGTGTCGTAGGGGCTGCCGGTCGCCAGCAGCAGCTCGTCCCCGGGCAGCAGCAGCCCCTGCAGGCAGACGGCCAGGGTATGCGTGCCGCTGGCCAGGGAGGGCCGCAGGATGGCTTCCTCCGCCTGGAACACGTCCGCGCACACGGCTTCCAGCGTATCCCGCCCCACGTCCCCGTAGCCGTAGCCGTTGGAGGGCGCGAAGTGGCGGGCGGCGACGCGCCGGCGCTCGAAGGCGTCCAGCACCCGCGCGGTGACCGCCCGTTCCGTGCGCTCAAACCGCGAGAAAGCGGGGGCGCAGTCCTTTTCCGCCTGTGAAAACAGGGCTTCCAGGTCCCGGCTCATGCGTCCTCCATGATGTGTTCTGCTTCGGCTGACAGCCGCTTCGCCCCCGCGGCCCCGGGCAGCCAGGTGACGCCCGGCTCCGCGCGCAGCCAGGTCAGCTGGCGCTTGGCGTAGTTGCGGGTTCGCCGGGCGATCAGTTCCGCCGCCTCCTTCAGGCTGGTCCGCCCCAGAACGCAGGGGACGAGTTCCTTGTACCCGATGCCCTGCAGGGCCTGTGCCTGCGGGCTGACGCCGCGCGCCAGAAGCCCGCGGACCTCCTGAATCAGCCCGCCGTCCAGCATCTGCTGTACCCGCTCCCCGATTCTCCGGTACAGCTCGTCCCGGGGCCAGTCCAGGGCAATCACCGTCATCGGCCACTTGCCGCTGTCCGCCCGCGGCGCCTGGCGGGGGCGGAAGGGCTTTCCCGTCTTTTCCAGCACTTCCAGCGCGCGGATGACGCGGCGCAGGTTGTTGGGGTGCAGCTCCCGGGCGGTTTCCGGGTCCCGCCGCGCCAGCAGCGCGTGGACGGCCTCGGCGCCCTCCCGTTCGGCGACGGCCTGGTATTTCGCGCGGACTGCGGGGTCGGAGGGTGTGCCGCCGAAGTCCAGCCCCCCGCGCAGCGCCCGCAGGTACAGCCCCGTGCCCCCGCACAGCACCGGCAGCCGGCCGCGGGACAGGATGCCCCCGATGGCGTCCTCCGCCAGCCGCGTGTACTCCGCCGCGGAAAAGGCCTCGTCCGGCTCCCGGACGTCCAGCAGGTGGTGGGGGACGAGGGCCTGCTCTTCCTTTGTCGGCTTGGCCGTGCCCACATCCAGGCCGCGGTAGACCTGCAGGGCGTCCATGCAGACGATTTCGCCGTTCATCCGTATAGCGGCTTCAAGCGCCAGCGCCGACTTGCCCGAGGCGGTCGACCCCGCGATGGCCAGGACGCGCGGCCCTGTCATCCCTGGATGCGGCGGAAACGGCGCTCCAGCTCCGCCCGGGTCACCTGCACGATGAGGGGCCGCCCGTGCGGGCAGGAGGGGGTGACGCCTTCCTCCAGCATCCGGTCGACCAGCCCCTGCAGCGTGCCTTCCGGCAGGGGCTCCCCGCCCTTGACCGCGTGCTTGCACGCCGCCATGATGATGCGCTCCCGCCGGCTGCGCCCGCTCATGCTGCCCTGGGCGCGCAGCTCGTCCAGCGCGTCCATGAAGCTGCGCCGGGCCGCCGTCTGCCCCAGTTCCATGGGCAGGCTCATCAAGCGGACCGTCCGCGGGCCGAACTCCTCCGCCGCAAAGCCGGCCCGCGCCAGGTCCTCCCGGTAGGCCAGGAAGGCCTGGTAGCTGGGGTAGTCCAGCTCCAGCAGCTCTGGCGCCAGCAGCATCTGGGAGGGCAGGTCGTCCTGTCCCTTCGCCATCATCCGGTCGAACAGCAGCCGCTCGTGCAGCGCGTGCTGGTCCACCAGCAGCAGCCGGTCCCCCTGCTGGGCGATGATGTAGGTGTTGAACGCGTTCCCGATGACCTCCGCCTTTTCGCCGGCCCTGGGCACCTGGGGCGCGTGCAGCTGCTCCGGCTCCGCCTCCTTTGCGGTGGCGGGGGCGGGGAGGGGCGGTGGAAGGGCTTCCTCCAGCGCGATATCCCGGGCTTTCAGCGCGCGGGGCGCGGGCGCCGCGGGCAGGGGCGGGAGGGGCTCCGCCCGCGTGACGGCGGCGGGGGGAAGGCCGGGCGCCGTCTCCGGAACGAACAGCGGCGGCGGGCTGTCAAGCGGCGCGCCCTCCAGGGCCTCGCCGATCGCGCCTGCAAGGGTCCGCATGACCTCCGCCTCCCGCGCGAAGCGCACCTCCCATTTGTTGGGGTGCACGTTGACGTCTACCGCCTCGTAGGGCAGGGAGAGCGACAGGGCGCACAGGGGGAACCGCCCGATCATCACCCGGTGGCGGCAGGCTTCCTCCACCGCGCGGGACAGGGCGGCCCCACGGACCGCGCGGCCGTTGAGGAAAAAATGCTGGTGGGCGCGGCTGGCGCGCGCCTGTTCGCCCACGCCCACGTAGCCCGTGACCAGCAGCCCCTGCCCCCCGCCGTCCACCTTTTTGAGCGCCTTGACGGTCTCCACGCCGTAGACCGAAAGCAGGGCGCCCTCCAGGCTGCCGTCGCCGGGGCTGGCGTACAGCTGCTTCCCGTCCGCCGTCAGGCGGAAGGCCACGTCGGGGCGCGAGAGGATGAGCTGCGCCACCAGTTCGGCGCACTGCGCCGTCTCCCGCTGCGGCTTAGTCAGGAAGTCGCGCCGCACCGGGGCGTTGTAGAACAGGTCGCGCACCGTCACCTGAGTGCCCTCGGCGCCGGACGCCTGGTCGATGGACAGCATCTGGCCGCCCTCGTTGACCGCCTTCATGCCAAAGGCGCTGCCGCGGGGCCGGCTGGTCAGGGTGACCCGGCTTACCCGGGCGATGGAGGCCAGCGCCTCCCCGCGGAAGCCCAGGGTTTTAACCCCGCGCAGCTCCTCCGCGCGGCCCAGTTTGCTCGTCGCGTGCGGCTCGAACGCCAGCCGCAGGTCTTCCGGCTGGATGCCCGCGCCGTTGTCGGTCACGCGGATGCTGTCCAGCCCGCCGCCCTCCAGCGCGACGGTGACGGCGGTAGCCCCGGCGTCCAGGCTGTTTTCCACCAGCTCCTTCACGCAGGCGTCCGGCCGCTGGACGACCTCGCCCGCGGCGATGAGCGCGACGACTTCCTGGGGCAGCACCCGGATGGTTCCCGGCATCGTTCCTCCTAAATCCGCCGCGCCTTTTCCTTCAGCAGCAGCAGTCGGTTCAGCGCGTCCATCGGGCTCATCTGCAGCACGTCCAGCCCGGCCAGTTCCTGCACCAGCTCCGCCCGCGCGAATTCGCCCAGCGCCAGCTGCTCGTTCTTCCTGCCGGCGTGCTTTTCCAGGATGTTCTTCCCGATGGCGTCCTGGGTGATGTTGCCGGCCTCCAGCCTGGCCAGGATTTCCTTGGCCCGGGACACGACCGGGCGGGGGACCCCCGCCATGCGCGCGACATAGACGCCGAAGGACTTATCCGCCCCGCCGCGCCTGATCTTGTGCAGGAACAGCACCTCGTCGCCCATTTCCTTCGTCAGCACGCTCAGGTTGACCACCCCGGGCAGCGTGCCCTCCATTTCGCTCAGCTCGTGGTAGTGGGTGGCGAACAGGGTTAAGGCGCCGGAGCGTTCCTCGCTGGCCAGGTACTCCACCGCCGCCCAGGCGATGGACAGGCCGTCCAGGGTGCCCGTGCCGCGGCCGATCTCATCGAGGACGACCAGGGAACGGGGCGTGGCGGCGCGCAGGATGTGGCTCAATTCCGTCATCTCCACCATGAAGGTGGATTGTCCCGACGCCAGGTCGTCCTGGGCGCCGATGCGGGTGAAGACGTTGTCCAGAAGGGGGATGTCCGCGCTGTCCGCGGGCACGAAGGAGCCCATGTGCGCCATCAGGGCGATCAGGGCGGTCTGGCGCATATAGGTGGATTTTCCGGCCATGTTGGGGCCGGTGACGATGAGCAGGCGCTCCTCCCGGCTCATCAGGGTATCGTTGGGCACGAAGGCGCCCTCCGGCATCGCCCGCTCGACCACCGGGTGGCGGCCCTCCCGGATTTCCAGGCGCCCCTCGCCGTTGAGGGCGGGCCGGGCGTAGCGGTTTTCCTTCGCGCAGCGCGCCAGTCCCTGCAGCGCGTCCAGGGTCTTGAACCCCAGCGCCAGCGCCTGCAGGTCTTTCACCCACAGCGTCATCCGGTCCAGCACCTCTCCGTACAGCTCGTTTTCAAGCCGCGCCGTCTCCTCCTGCGCGCCCAGCGCGCGGCGCTCCAGCTCCGCCAGCTCCTCCGTTACAAAGCGCTCGGCGTTGGCCAGGGTCTGCCGGCGGATATAGCGCGGCGGCACCAGCGCAAAATTGGACTTGGTGACCTCGATGAAATAACCGAAGACGCGGTTGTAGAGCACCTTGAGGTTCTTGATGCCTGTCGCCTCGCGCTCCCGCTGCTCCAGGTCGCTGAGCCACTTGCGGCCGTCGCGGGCTGCCAGGCGGGCCTCGTCCAGCCGCGCGTCATACCCCTCCCGGATGGCGCCGCCGTCCGCGAGCTGGGCCGGGGCATCCCGGGAGATGGCCCGCTCCAGCAGGTCCTCCGCCTCCTTTTGCGGCCGGAACGCCTCCAAAAGGGCGGAAAAGCCCGCCTGGGGCAGCCCCTCCAGCAGCGCCCGCGCCTTATGCGCCTTCTTTAAGGCGTTTAGCAGCGAAAGGCAGTCCCTGGGCCCCAGCGTGCGGTAGCTCAGTTTCGACAGCAGCCGCTCCAGGTCGTACACGTCCTTCAGCAGCGCGCTGGCTTCCTCCAAAAGGAGTGGACTGTCGAAAAACGCCTGGACGCAGTCCAGCCGCTCGTTGATTTTTTCCCGGTCCAGCAGCGGGCGCTGCACCCAGGAGCGCATCAGCCGGGCGCCCATCGCCGTCACCGTCCGGTCCAGGACGGACAACAATGTGCCCTTCCCGCCGCGGCCCCGCAGGCTCTCCACCAGTTCCAGGCTTCTCTGCGTGGTCTCCGGCAGCGGCATCGCGTCCCCCGGATGGCGGACGTCCAGCCGCGTGATGTGCTTTAAGGCGACCTTCTGGGTGTCGTTTAGATACTGGAGCAGCGCGCCGGCGGGGGAGAGCAGCAGTTCCTCCCCCTTTTCCACGCCGAGGGCTTCCGGGGAAGACGCCCCGAAGTGCGAAAGCAGCGCGTCCCGGGCACGTGCGGGCCGGAAGGTTTCCGGCCGCACCGGGCTGGCGTAGCCGGAAAACCCTTCGGCCAGCCGGACCGGGTCGTTGGTCAGCGTCTCGCTGGGCGCGTGGGCGGAAAGCCAGCGGAGGGCGGCCTCCGGCCCCTCCGGGAAGGCTCGCGCGAAGAACTCGCCGGTGGTCAGGTCGCACACGGCGACGCCCGCCCGCCGGCCGGTGAAGTAAACCGCGGCGATGAAGCGGTTCTCGCGCTCCTGCAGGCTGCCGGGGTCCGAGAGGGTGCCCGGGGTCACGATGCGCACCACCGCGCGCTTCACCAGGGTCTTGGTTGTCGCCGGGTCCTCGGTCTGCTCGGCGATGGCCACCTTGTAGCCCCGGCTGATGAGGCGGGACACGTAGCCGTCCACCGCGTGCCAGGGCACGCCGCACATCGGCGCGCGCTCCTCCAGCCCGCAGTCCCGGCCCGTCAGCGTCAGTTCCAATTCCCGGCTCGCGGTCTGCGCGTCCTCGAAGAACATTTCGTAAAAGTCGCCCATGCGGAAAAAGAGGAGGGTGTCGGGGTTCTCCTCTTTCAGCGCCAGGTACTGCCGCATCATCGGGGTCAGGTCAGCCATCGTTCCGCTCCGTTTCAAGCCTTATTATAGCATACAAGGCCCTCAAAAAAGCGTCCGCCGGGGCCTTCGCCCCGGCAGACGGCCGCCGCCGCTCAGCGCGGCCCGCAGCCCTGGCAGCCGGCGCATCCGCCGCTGCCGCAGCCTTCCCCGTCTTCCCAGTCCTCCGGCTCGTCCCCGGCCAGCACGGACTGCAGCTGGCGGTTGACGCCTTCCATCAGCAGGTTGAAGGCGGCGCGCGCCTTCGTGACCTCCCGCATCTTCTCGTGCCCTTCCAGGGCGCGCTCCACCGTAAGGATTTCGCCGCGCAGCGCTTCCAGGTCTTCCGCGCCGGCCTCCTCCATCGCCTGGGCGCTCATCCGGTCGCGCAGGTCGGCGTAGCTGGCGTACAGGTCGGATACCTCGGGGTCGGCGGAGGCCTCGGTCTCCAGGTCGCGCATGCGCTGGAACTCCTCGGAGGCGGAAATCAGCTCGGCCAGTTCGTGGGCCTTGTCCAGGATGTCTTGGTTCATGGGCTTTCCTTTCTATTCTTCGATTCGTTTGGCTTTGAGGGTGTTGCTGCCCTGCCCTGTAATGAGGACGGGCACGAGGGTGCCGGTCAGTTCTTCCGGCCCCGCAAAGGAGCAGGAGATGCCCCTTCCGATCTTGCCGCTGAGCTGCCCGCCGTCCCGGCGGGAGGTGCCTTCGGCCAGCGCCGTGTGGCGCGTGCCCGCGAGGGAGGAAAACACCTCCCGGGTGATTCCCTCCTGCAGGGCGTTGAGGCGCAGGATGCGCTCCCGCGCGGTTTCCTCCGGGACCCGTTCGGGCAGCATCGCGGCCTTGGTGCCCGTGCGGGGGCTGAAGATGAAGGTGAAGGCGCTGTCGAAGCGCACCTCCTCCGCCAGGCGCAGGGTCTGCCGGAAGTCCTCCTCCGTCTCTCCGGGGAAGGCGACGATCAGGTCGGTCGTCAGCCCGATGTGCGGCATGGCCGCCCGCAGCGCCTTCACGCGCTCCAGGTAGGTTTCCCGGGTGTAGCGGCGGTCCATGGCCTTCAGCACCCGGTCGCTGCCGGACTGGGCGGGCAGGTGCAGGTGGGGGCACACGGCGCGGTTGCGCGCCATTTCGTCCACCAGCTCCGGGGAAAGGTCCTTGGGGTTGCTGGTCATGAACCGCAGCAGGGGAACGCCGGTCTTTTCCAACTCGGACAGCAGCTTTGCGAAGCCGGCGCCGCTGTCTTCGTCCCGGTAGGAGTTGACGTTCTGCCCCAGCAGCATGATTTCCCGCACGCCGTCCTGAACCAGCCCCTCGGCTTCCCGCAGGATGTCCGCCATGTTCCGCGAGCGCTCCCGTCCCCGCACCATGGGCACCACGCAGTAGGAACAGAAGTTGTCGCAGCCGTACATCACCGTCAGGTAGGCGAAGAAGGGGCTGCTGCGCAGGATGGGCAGCCCCTCGTACAGGGTGCTGTCCTCGCCCGCCAGGAAGGCTTCCTCCCGCCGGCCCTCCAACGCCATCAGCACGCGCTCGGGCAGCCGGTAGACTTCCGCCGGGCCGAAGCTGAAGTCCACGTGGGGGTATCGCGCCTTCAGGCGCTCCTGGAACCCCTCCTGCTGGGGCATACAGCCGCAGACGCCGACGAGCAGCCCGGGCCTTTGCTTCTTGATCTCCTTGGTGAACACGATGTTGCCCATCGCCCGCCGCTCCGCGTTGTCGCGGATGCAGCAGGTGTTGAACAGGATGAGGTCGGCGGCCTTCCGGTCCGCTGTGGGCGCCATCCCCATCCCCTCCAGCATCCCGGCCAGTTTCTCCGAGTCGTGGGCGTTCATCTGGCAGCCGTAGGTGATTAGGTGGTAGGTCTTCGGCCGGTCTGCGCGTTCGCGGACGCGGGCGGAAAACTCCGCCTGCCGCGCCATTTCCTCCCGGCCAACCGGCCGGACCGCCTCACGCATCCGCTTCCCCGCCTTTCGTTTCCCCGCCCGTTTCGCCTTCCCCCAACCGCTGGGCGGGCAGGGCTGCTTCCGTCCGCCTGCGCGTCATCTCCACC
>JAPXQZ010000036.1:0-10449 GCA_033813835.1 Clostridia bacterium
CACCCCCTCCCCGGCGCCCGCGCCGGCCAATATCACCACGCTGCGCAAGGGCAGCAAGGGCACGGAGGTGGTCGCCCTGCAGGCCAAGCTGATTGAGCTGGGCTACCTGAAAGCCGGTGCCAACGACGGCGACTTCGGCTCGGGCACGGAAGCCGCGGTCCGGGAATTCCAAAAGAACAACGGCCTGAAGGAAGACGGCGTCGCCGGGCAGGAGACCCAGACCCGCCTGTACAGCCCGGAGGCCGTGCGCGCGCGGTAAGCCGGCCCCGTCTTGTGAGCCAGGGGGATTTGCGCTACAATCAGGCCGCATAAAGCGGCCTGGTATCGTCGTGTGGAGGATGACATGCAGACGCATCCGTATTCCGCCCCGCCCGGAGACCTCCGGCTGCGGCACCTAAGCCAGCTGTCCCGGGAGTTTCCCTCCCAGAAAGCCGCGGCTGCGCGCATCGTGAGCCTGAAAACCTGGATGCAGCTGCCCAAGGGGACGGAGTATTATTTTTCCGACCTGCACGGGGAGCACCGGGGCTTCCTGCGGATGCTCAAGAGCGCCTCGGGCACCATCCGCGACAAGATTGAAACCATTTTCTCCTCGGCGCTCAGCCGCGCGGAGCGCGACGAGCTGGCCCAGCTGATTTACGAGCCGGAGTTTGTCCTGCGGCATATGCAGCAGGCGGGCGGGCTGGACGGGGACCGCTACCGCCAGCTCATCACCCGGCTCATCCAGGTGTTCAAGGCCGTGTCGGCCAAGTACACGCGCTCCATGACGCGGCGGATGATTCCGGAGGACTTCCGCGGGGGCATCGACGAGCTGTGCTACCTGGACGAGGACGAGAGCCGGCTGGAATACCACTATTCCGTCATCCGCGCCATCCTGGAAACGGGCATCGCCGGCGCCTTCATCGTGTCCCTGTGCGACGCCATCCGCAAGCTGTGCGTGTCCCGGCTGCACATCATCGGCGACATCTATGACCGGGGCGCCCACCCGGACCTCATCATGGACGAGCTGATCGCCTTTCCGGAGGTTGACCTGCTCTGGGGCAACCATGACGTCTTCTGGCTGGGCGCGGCCCTGGGCAACCCCGCCCTCATCGCGGGGGTGGTACGCCAGGGCATCAGCTACAACACCTTCGACCTTCTGGAAGACGGCTACGGCATCAACCTGCGGCCGCTGTCCGCGTTCGCGGACGCCGTGTACCGGGACGACCCCTGCCTGCCCTACCGTCCCAAGGACGGCTTCAACGTCAACCTCTTCGACACCGTGGAGCCGGAACTGGGCGCCCGGATGCACAAGGCCATGGCGGTCATCCAGTTCAAGCTGGAAGGCCAGCTGCTGGCGCGGCGGCCGGAATTCAACATGGGCGAGCGAGACCTGCTCAGCCGGGTGGACTTCGCCCGGGGCACCGTTCGCATCGGGGACACGGACTATCCGCTGAAGGACAGCCATTTCCCCACCGTCGACCCCCAAAACCCGCTGGCCCTCACCCCGGGGGAAGAGGAGCTGATGAAGGCGCTGACCGCCTCCTTCCGCCACGGCAGCCGGCTGCAGCGGCACCTGCGCTTTTTCATCACCCACGGCGGCCTGAGCCTGAAGCACAACGGGCAGCTGATGTACCACGGCTGCGTCCCCATGACCGAGGAGGGGGCGTTCGCCCAGGTGGAGCTGGACGGACAGACCTTGAGCGGCGCCGGGCTGTTCGAGTATATTGACCGCCGGGTGCGCCGGGCGTACTACGCGGAGTACGGTTCGGAGGAGCAGATCCGGGACCGGGACTTCCTGTGGTACCTCTGGTGCGGACCGGCTTCCCCGATTTTCGGCAAGAACCGCATGGCCACCTTTGAGCGGATGCTCATCGAAGACAAGCAGACGCACAAGGAGGTCATGAACCCCTACTACCGCCATGTGGAAGGGGAGGCGGCCTGCCGGATGATTCTCAGTGAGTTCGGCCTGGACCCGGACCGCGGGCACATCGTCAACGGCCACGTGCCCGTCAAGCTCAAGCGCGGCGAAAGTCCGGTCAAGGGCGGCGGACGGCTGTTCATGATCGACGGGGGCATCTCCAAGGCTTACCAGGGAACGACCGGCATCGGCGGCTATACCCTCATCTACAACTCCCACTCTTTCGCCCTGGCCCAGCACCCGGCCTGGGAGAACCTGGACGAGGGGCTGTTTGACAGCCCCGTCCTGCAGGTGGTGGAGGACCTGCCCGCCCGCCAGACGGTGGCGGAAACAGACGCCGGGCAGGCGATGGCCCTGCAGATTGAGGACCTGGAGGAACTCATCATGGCCTACCGCAGGGGCGACATCCCGGAGCCGGAGGGCAGCCCCGGCGCCCAGGACATGTTCGACCCCGGCTTTCCCCATCCGGGAAGCAAACAGGAGAACAAGGAGGAACCCCCATGAACGTCGCCTTTATCGGCACCGGCGTCATGGGCCTGTCGATGGCCCGCAACCTGATGAAAAACGGCCATACCCTGAAGGTGTACAACCGCACGGCAGAAAAGACCCGGCCCCTGGTCGCGGAGGGCGCGCAGACCGCGGACAGCGTGGCTGCGTGCGTGGCCGGCTGCGAGGCGGTCATCACCATCGTCGGCTTCCCCCAGGACGTGGAGGAGGTCTACCTGGGCGCGGACGGCATCCTGGACAAGGCGGAACCGGGCGCGTTGGTCATCGACATGACGACCACCAGCCCGGCCCTGTGGCAGGATATCGCGCGGCTGGCGCGCAAGCGCGGGCTGCGCCCGCTGGACGCCCCCGTTTCCGGCGGGGACAGCGGCGCCAAAGCCGGCACGCTGGCCATCATGGCGGGCGGCGAAAAAGAGGACTTCGAGGCCGCGATGCCGCTGTTTTCATGCATGGGGAAAAACATCGTCCATGAGGGCGCGGACGGCAGCGGGCAGCACACCAAGATGGCCAACCAGATTGCCATCGCCGGCGCGGTCGCGGGGGTGGCGGAGGCCATCCGCTACGGCGAGGCCGCCGGGCTGGACCTCAAAAAGATGCTGGACACCATTTCCGCCGGCGCCGCCGGCTCCTGGCAGATGAGCAACAACGGCCCCAAGATGGTTTCCGGGGACGAGGCGCCGGGATTCTTCATCAAGCACTACGTCAAGGACCTGCGCATCGCCCGGCAGGAAAGCCGCGCCCGCACGCTCAAGCTGCCCATCGCCAAACGGGTCCTGAAGATGTATGAGGAAATGGAAGAACAGGGTCTGGGTGACCTGGGCACCCAGGCGGTCATCCGGGCTTACCGAAAGGCGAAGAAGAAAGCAGCACCCTGATTGGGTGCGGGTTGAACCGCGAATGGCCGGGGCGCCTGGACGGCGTCCCTTTTTGGGAGGCGGATTGCGGGTGTCATCGTAAGGGAGACGGCGGAAGCGGACCTGGAAAACGTGCGGTCCCAGTGGGCGGACGGAGACGGGATGAAATTCGTGGGATTTCCGGACGGGCTCGACTATTCTTCGGAAAAGATGAAATGCTGGTTCGCTTGGATTCGGGAGCGCCGGCCCCTGACCAACCATTATTCCATTTTTAACGGCGATGAATACGCCGGAGAAACGTTTTACCGCGTCGATCCTGTACACGGCCTGGCAAGCATGGACATCAAGCTGTTTGCGGCGGCGCGGGGAAAAGGCATTGCGGCGCGAGCGCTTTCTTTCGCGGTAGAAGAAGCTTTCCGGAACGGTGCGACGGCAGCCTGGGTCGAGCCTCGCCCGGATAACCGCAAGGCCATCGCCCTGTGCCGCAAACTGGGCTTTACGGAAAAGGAGCGCCCCGCGCATCTGACGCCGGAGGAAGGCGATCAGACCGTCTATATGGAAAAGCAAAAGGACAACTAAACGCGTAGCCTGTTATGGCGCTCCGGTATCACGAAAGACATCATTTATAATAACGCCGCTGAACGCAGGCCTGCGGTGAATTTTTTAGAGGTAACTTAGCGGCCCGACAAGCCTGGAGGGCAACTGGATTGCCGCTATGGGCGGTATGCCCAGCCCTCGTCCCCGTGATAAATCATCCGTTTGCTCATCCCGCCGTCGATGACGAGCGTCTGGCCGGTAATGAAGGAGGCCGCGGGGGAGCAGAGGAAAAGGACGGCGGCGGCGATATCCTCCGTCGCGCCGACCCGGCCGGCCGGGTGCTGCAGGGCGTCGGCACCTGAAAAAGACTGCCCTGTGGTGTCGACCCAGCCGGGCGCGACGGCGTTGACCCGGGCTTTCCCGGCCAGGCTGGCCGCCATCGCGTGGGTCAACGCCGTGACGCCGCCCTTGGCCGCGGAGTAGCTCTCGGTTCCGGCCTGGGACTGGAAGGCGCGGGTGGAGGACAGGTTGACCACGCTGGCCTCCGGCGAAAAGACCGGAAGGAGCAGCGAAGTCAGGTAATAGGGCGCGGCGACGCCCACCCGCTGGATATACAGGAAATCCTCATAGGAGCATCCGGGCAGCCCGCCCCGGGTCAGCATGGCGTTGTTGACAAGGCAGTCCACCTGGCCGAAGGTCTCGGTCACCTTCCGGGCGAAACGCTCCAGCACGCGGGGGTCGGCGACGTCCCCCCGAACGAACAGGTCGAACGGCTCCTCTGATTCATTCAGGTCGATGGCCGCCACGCGCGCGCCCTCTAGGATGAAGGAACGCGCCGTGCACAGCCCGATGCCTTTCGCCGCCCCGGTGACGACGACCCGCTTTCCCGTGAAGTCCATCCCGGCCTCCTTTAATTCAAATCAACGGATTATAATGCCTGACGGAATCCGGATTTTTCGGACCATCCACGCGGATGGCACGGCAGAAAGCCCCCCTTACAGATTTTAGGCGGTTCAGCCGTGATAATCCTACCGCGTCACCATGACGGGCTCCTGGACGGCGCCCTTGCCCTCTGTGAAGGGCTGGAGCGCAAAGGGCGTGTCGGCCTGCAGGATGTCCATGACCTCCCGCGCCTGTTCGCCGGTTACGGGGTATGGCTGGTAGTTGTTGCGCGGGGCGGTGCCGGAGATGCGGAAGGGGTGGACGGTGAGCCGGACGCCGGAAAAGCCCGCCTCGCCGAAATACATCTCGGCGCCCAGCACCATCGTGGGGAACTCAACCGCCCGGGGCTTGCGGTTGCCGCCGTAGGCGAAGTTGCCCAGGGAGTAGACGATCATGCGTTCCTTGTAGATTTCCATGCCCTGGAGCACGTGTGGATGGTGCCCAATGACCAGGTCCGCCCCGCAGTCGATGGCGTAGCGCATATCGTCGGTCTGGGACTGGCGGTGTTTGTTCCAGTACTGCCGCCCGCCGTGGTAGTTGACGACGACGGCGTCGCAGCCTTCCTCGGCTTTCAGGCGCGGTATCTCGGTTTTCAGCCAGCCCTTCAGACGCCCGAAGTCCGCGGACCAGAAGCCCAGGAGGGCGATTTTGACGCCGTCCTTCTCAAAGAAGGCGGCTTTCTCGTCCACGCACCATTGGACGCCGGCGGCGTCCAGCACGTCCTGGGTGGACTGCAGGCCGATTTTCCCGAAGTCCCGGCTGTGGTTGTTGCCCAGGGTGACCCCTTCCACGGAACCCATGGTCAATACCTTCACGTACTCCGCCGCGCCGCGGAACTGCCACTTGGTGGTCTTGCTGCGGCCCTTCGCGCTATCGGACAGCACGCCCTCGAGGTTGACGAAGGTGAAATCGTCATGGGCGAACAGGGCCTGGGCGTGCCGGAGGAAATAGGAATAGTCGTTCTGCTCCTCCGCCATGACCTTGAAGGTGCCGACGGAATAGTTCATCCACCCCTCGTGCCCGCCCAGGGTGAAGTCCCCGGCGAAGGTCAGCCGCAGGGTTTTCGTCCCGTCCTGCGCGCTGATGGGGGTGGCCGACAGGAGCAGCGAGACGAGGAGCGCCAGCGCCAAGATTGATTTCCTCACGGTGCTCTCCCTTCCAGGTAGGCGTCGGTCTGGCCGATGCCCATGACCTCGTTCTGGGTGCGGGCATTGTCGTGCACCCCGGTCTTGTCCAGCTGGTTGAGCTGTTTGCCCATGAACACCATCGCGCTGGTCCAGCCGCCGTCGAGGTTGAAGGCGGTCCGGCAGCCCAGCTTCAACATCAGGTCCGCCACCTCCCGGGCGGTCATCCCGCGGCTGGGCCGGATGCGCCCCTCGACGATGACAGCCCAGTAGTGCCCGACGTCCACCATGCCGATGGCGGCGCGGGGCTGCAGGGTGGTGCCGTAATTGACGTAGGAGGTGTTGATTTCCCCGTCCCGGATGAGGAAGGGGCCGAAGGACAGCACATCCCGGGCGCCCAGGTCCAAAAGCTCCTGGGCGGTCAGCTCGTTGGCCTTGTATACCCGCATGTCCCCGTCCGGGAACAGCGCCAGCATGTCCAGCGGCGGGTACTGGTTGCGCGCCGTGGAGGCGGGGCGGTCGACCAGGATCTCCCCGTCCCGGATGACCACGCCGATGGCGTAGTTTTTCTTGTCGGCAATTGCGCGGCCCAGGCGGTAGATGAAATAGTCGCCGTCCATGGAAAAGACCAGGTTGTTCTGCCGCATGATGACCGCTGGCTTTTCCAGGTAGGTTTTTCGGTCCTCCAGCATGTGCTCCTTGTTGAAGGGCACCATGCGGAAGGCCTCCGCGCCTTCCTTCACGAAGATTTCCGCGCCCAGCCAGCGCACCCGCTTTTCCGTGTCCTGATGGCGGGTGATGACGATGCGCAGGTCTCCGCTGGCGTATCGCCACACGCCGTTCTCCGCGTCGATATGGACGTATTCCGGTTCGCCTTCCGGCAGGAAGCCGTCTCGGGTCAGTGCCGGGAAGCCTTCCACGGACAGGCTGCCCGCCGGCTGGCGGGTGGGGGCCGGGGTGGGCGGCGGCACGGGGCTGTGCGTGGGCAGCGGGCCGCCGTCCAGGACGAGGGTGAAGGGGTCCTCCCGCGTGCCGTCGCCGGCCACGGCGCTGACGCGCGGAACGCTGAGGGTCACCAGCGGGCGCACGCCGATATTTTCGGCGTCCGCGCGGATATAGCCCAGGTTACCTTCCTCCAGCACCCGGCGCTGGGCGCCGATCATGCTCTGCGCCTTGTCGGCCATCCAGTAGCCGGCCTGCGCGCCGCCGCGGTAGGCCAGAACGCCCCGGGCCAGCGCGTAGGCCGTGGGGGCGGCCATGCGGTCTCGCGCGCCGGAAAAGCCCAGGGCCTTGTCCCGCAGCAGGTCGGCGGAGGGCAGGGAAACGGGAACGCCGGAAGCCAGGACGGCCGCCTGCTCCGCGGCGCCGAAGGCGGAGCGCAGAAAGTCCCCGTTGAGCCAGGCGAAGAGGGTGGAAGTCTCATATCCGTCGTAGCCCTCCCCGCGGTGGGCGGGCTGCACGTCCAGCACCCGGTCGGAAAGCAGCAGCGCCTGGCCGTCCGCAACGCGCAGCACCCGCCAGAGGACGGGCTCCGCCTGCCCGCCCGCCTGCGCCGGGTAGTTCCCGAACCATGCGAAGGCAGGCCCCTCCTTGGGGGAATAGCCGCGCAGCTCCGCCGCCGCAGCGGGCAGCGCGGACAGCAGCAGCAGGAGGGCCAGGAAGGCGGCAAGGGGGCGCTTGAAAGCCATGGGGGCTCCTTTCATCACGGGCGGATAGCGGGTTCGAAGGGTTCGTAGACGCCCTGCTCAAACATGCGGCGCACGATGGTGTAGCGGGGGTGGTAGCGCCAGCCGAAGCTGGTGGAGCGGCTCCACTCGTAGACAATCTGGCAATTGGGCAGCGCGGCCTCCAGTTCGGCCTTCTGCTCCGCCGTCAGGAAGTTGTCCGGCAGCCACAGCCGTTCCAGGTTCGTAAGCCCCAGCAGCGGCGTAACGTCCGAGATTTTGTTGCGGCAGATGTTCAGGTCGCGCAGGTTGGTCAACTCCGCCAGCGGGCTTAAGTCAGTGAAGCGGTTGAAGAACAGCTCCAGGTACTCGAGGTTTTTCAGTCGGGAAAGGGGGGTCAGGTCCTCGATGTGGTTGTCCGCCACGATGAGCACCCGCAGCTCCGGCAGCGTAGTCAGGAAGGTCAGGTCGCGCAGGGCGTTGTGCCCCAGGTCCAGCGCGCGCAGGTCCTTGCAGTACTTGATGGCGGTGAAGCGGTCCTCCGGGTAGCGTGGGTCCTCCGGCTTGTTCATGGTGGAAAACGCGGTCTGGCGGGTGGAGATGGATTTCTTGACGAAGCCGAAGCGCACGCCGAAGTCGATGCCCGGATAATCCCGCATCAGGCCTTCCAGCTGGGACAGGCTCAGCCGGCTGCCGGGCATTTCTACCGTCTTCAGGGCGGGCAGCTGGTCCAGGTAGCCGCGGAACTTGTCCATGTTCGAGACGCGGATATCCTGCAGGTCCAGGGTTTCAGCCGTCCGGCTGACGGTGATTTTCTCGTAGAGCGTCAGCGTATCCTCGGCGGCGGCGGGCAGCGCTGTCAGAGAGGCCAGCAGGAGGGCCAGCAGAAGGGCGGACAGCCTGCAGCGTTTCATTTCCCTCACCTCTTTCCCAGCCCTGCGGCTGTTGAGACCGTCCTGTAAAGCCCCAGGCAGGCCAGCAGCATCAGGGCGTAAATGAGCCGGGTATCCAGAGTGGTCTTGTCCAGCGCGAACTCCAGCGCGACGACCAGAAAAACGAGCAGGAAAAACGCGGAAACTGCCAGGTGGCGCGGGGCGCGCCAGGCGCCGGGCGCCCGGCGGAACATCCCTTCCGTCATGATAACGAAGAGGCCGGCCGCGCTGAGCAGTTGGTGGACGCGCACGAAGCCCCAGGAAAGCACCTCGTCCTCCCGCAGGCTTTCGAACAGGATTTGGAAACTGAGGACGAGCACAAGGGCGTGCCGGACAAGCCCGCCCTCCCGGAGAGAACCGGTCCGCCGCAGGGACAGGGCGAGGAAAACCAGGGCCGCGGCGCCTTCCAGCAGGAAGACGGCCCAGCGCCACTCGCCGTACTCGTTGATGACAGCCAGGGGGAAGAAGCCAAAGCCCGCGGGGACCTCCTGGCCGAACCCCTGGCCGGCCAGCCCCTCGCAACAGCGCGCCAGCGCGAGGAACAGCAGCCCCGCGGGGGCCGCCGCGTCCAACAGGCGGCCGGGCCGAATATGCAAAAGCCGCCCCGCCATCCAGCCGGCCAGCAGGAAGCCAGGCACGGCCCCGGCGGCAGCGGTGCCACCCTCCCAGGGCCGGAAGGCCGCGCCGCCGCCGCGCTCCAGGTAATAGGGCAGGCGGATGAACACGTAGGCCGCCCGCGCCAGCAGCAGGCCAATTGGCAGGGAAAACAGGGCAAAGGTTTCCGCCCCGGCGGCGTCCAGGCCCAGGCGCTCAAACCGGAAGCGCAGGAAAAGCACGCTCAGCAGGGCGGACAACGCCATCCCCGCCGCGTATGCGGTGAGAGGCAGACCCAGGAAATGAAGCAGCGGTTCGCCCATCCGTCCGGCGCCCCGTCAGTCCGCGGCCCAGGCGGAGGCGAAATAGATGATGTCGCCGATGGAACGCCCGCGCTGGGACGTGGGCCCGTTGATCTTCTCGCCCTTGAAGACGATGGTCGCGGAGGAGCCGCCGTCGAGGTTATAGGCGGTGACGACGCCGGGGAAGGAGGCGACCAGGTCGGCGAACTGCGGGACGGACAGCCCGACGGAATCCTTGTCGCTGGGGCCTTCGGAGTAGATGACGAGGTATTCCAGTTCGCCCGTCTGGCACAGCGCGATGCGCTGGGCGCGGCCGGGGTCGCCTTTCAGCTCGGTCAGCTCCTTCACCCGCTTCCCGTTCGTCACCAGCGCGGGGCCGAAGGTGAAGGCGTTGACGATGTCGTCCCGGCGGCGGGCTTCGTAGGCTTCAACGTCGGCCTTTCCCGGCCGGATGAGCACGTCCAGGTTGCCCGCGCGGTCGATGATGAGCACGTCCTGCTCGCCGCTGGGGCGGTTGCGGTAGAACTGGCCCTGGCGCACGATATAGCCGTGGTTGTGGAAGATGAAGAAATCCCCGCCGATGGCCAGCACTGACTTGACCCGCCGCGCCAGCGCCGCCCCCTGCACCTCGCGGGTGGAGCCGTAGGGCGCGGCCTTGAGGGTGCGCAGCTGGCTGGCGTTGGCCAGGCGGATCCGCACGGCGGTCCAGTTGGTGTCTCCCTCGCGGCCATACTCCAGCTGGACGCGGATGGAGGGATCCTCGTAGGTATGGTCGTCCACGTAGCCCCAGGGATGGGGCGGCACCCCGCCGGTCTCGTCCATCGGCAGCGTCAGGATTTCGGCGTAGGTGTACAGCGCGAAGGAGGGCAGCAGCAGCATCATCAGCAGGAGGAGAAGGAGGAGGAGCAGCCGGCGTGCCCACCGCGCCTTGCCGGACGGTTTGGTCATCTGTGTCATTTCATCCCGTTCGCTTTCCCATTTCTGCGTCCAAATATAGGGCATCTCTAAAAACCTCATGCAATATTCGCCCAAATATGATATAATATACCTAGGGCCTGCTGAAAAAGGCAAGAGTTTCTTTTCATCTTCCTTTAGG
>JAPXQZ010000037.1:0-10270 GCA_033813835.1 Clostridia bacterium
ACCCGCCCTTGTAGACGGTATCAAACAGCGCCTTCACGGCGTCGGAGCGGTAGACCTCCACGATGCGGGCGAATACCGGGTCGCCCGCACGGTCCTCCCGGGCCGCGATGACGCTGATGATGCCATGCATGTCGGGGTTGGCGGGATCGTTCTGCTCCATCAGCAGCGCCTGGTCGTTGGTGCGGCCGGCATCCTTGGCGTGCGTGCCGTTGAGGAAGCCGAAGGCGATTGCGGGTCGTGCAGGGCGTTGGCGGTCATGGCTGCTTCCATTTCGAAGAACTTGAGGTTCTTGGGATTTTCCGCGATGTCGGCGGTCGTCTGGGGATCCAGCGCGCTGGTTGCCTCGTCGCACAGCAGCAGCCCGGGCTCGCTGGCCAGCGCCCGCGCGATGCCGACGCGCTGCTTCTGCCCGCCGGAGCGCTGGGAGGGATAGGCGTCCGCCTTATCCGACAGACCCACCATCTTCAGCGTGTCCGCGACCTTCTCCGCCTTGCGCGCCCGGGTCAGCCCGGAATGCAGCAACGGAAACGCGACGTTTTGGGCCACGGTGCGGGACGCCATCAGGTTGAACAGCTGGAAAATCATCCCCATTCGCCTGCGCGCGGTGCGCAGCTTCGCTTCCGGGAGCGCGGTCAGATCATTCCCTTCGAACAGCACCCGCCCCTCGTCCGGTCTTTCCGGCAGGTTCATGCAGCGCACCAGGGTGGACTTCCCCGCGCCGGAAGCGCCGATGATGCCGAACACGTCCCCCCGGAAGACCCGCAGGGATACGTTCCGCGCCGCGTGGACGCCCTTTCCTGTGGCAAGCCCGAAGGACTTGCTCACGTTGACCAGTTCAAGCTGGGGCGCCTGCCCGCCCATTCCCTGCTGCCGCCTTTCGTCCATAACCATATAAAATAGCCGCCCCGCGCGCCCGCGGTGTGGCCAGGACTGCTTGTTCCCGGCGCCGCCTGCCTGCCGCGCGGAAGGGAGGACGTGGGCATCGGCATGCGCATGCGCTGCATGTCGTGATGCCCTCTTTCCCAGAATACGCGGCGTCCGGAGACAATGTAGCAACCCCGTGTGCGCGCTTGTCAACCCGCGCGCTTCAAGTTGCGCGGCGAAAGCGGGATATGCTATGATATCCGGGTATTTTACAGGCGGAGGGGCGTTTTTCGATGGACATGCGGCAGTCGGTGGCGGAGCTGCTCCGGGAAGCGGCGCGCGCCGCGTTCCCCCAGTTGCCGGAAGCCGAACTGCCCCAGCCCCACATGCTGGAGGTTCCGCCGGACAGCGCGCTGGGCGATTTCGCCTTTCCCTGCTTCCGGCTTAGCAAGGCGCTCCGGATGGCGCCCCCCGCCATCGCGGGCAGAATCGCCTCCGCTGCGAACCGCCCGGAGGTGGCGACGGCGCGGAGCGTGGGCGGCTACGTCAACCTGTTCTTCCACCGGGCGAACTTCGCGAAGAACGTGCTGGAGGATGTGCTGGCGCGGGGGCAGGATTACGGGGGAGAGGCGGAAAACGGGAAGACGGTTGTACTGGACTATTCTTCCATCAACATCGCCAAGCGCTTCCATATCGGCCACCTGTCCACCACCGTGCTGGGCAACAGCCTCAAGCGCATCTACGCGCATCTGGGCTGGCGGACCATCGGCATCAACCACCTGGGCGACTGGGGCACGCAGTTTGGCAAGATGATCGCTGCCTTCAAGCGCTGGGGCGACTGGGAGATGGTAGAGAAGGGCGGCGTGGACGCGTTGACCGCGCTGTACGTGCGCTTCCACCAGGAGGAGGAGGGGGACCCCGGGCTGCTGGAAGAGGGGCGCGCCTGGTTCCGCAGGATTGAGGAGGGCGACCCGGAGGCGGCGGATATCTTCGGCCGCTTCAAGGAACTGACCTTGAAGGACGCCCGGAAGGTCTATGAACTGCTCGATATTACCTTTGACTCCTATGACGGCGAAGCTTTCTTCAACGACAAGATGGGCCGGGTCATCGGGGAATTGCGCGAAAAAGGCCTGCTGACGGAAAGCGAAGGCGCTTTCGTGGTCGACCTGGAGGCCTACAAAATGCCGCCCTGCCTCATCCTCAAGTCCGACGGGGCGACGCTGTACGCCACGCGGGATCTGGCCGCGGCGCTGTGGCGCAAGGACACCTACCGTTTCGACAAATGCCTCTACGTCGTCGCCTACCAGCAGAACCTGCATTTCCGCCAGGTGTTCAAGGTGCTGGAACTGATGGGCTACGCGTGGGCGAAGGACCAGATGGAGCACGTGGCCTTCGGCATGGTCAGCTATGAAGGCCAGGCCATGTCCACCCGGGAGGGCAACGTCGTCCACCTGGACGAGCTGCTGGCCCGTGCGCAGGAAAAGGCGCTCACCATCATCAGGGAGAAGAGCCCCGGCCTCAAGGACAAGGAAGACGCCGCCCGGACGGTGGGCGTGGGCGCGGTGATTTTCACCACCCTGCTCAACGCCCGCATCAAGGACATCGACTTCTGGTGGGACCGGGCGCTCAATTTCGACGGGGACACCGGCCCCTACGTGCAGTACACCCACGCGCGCTGCTGCTCGGTGCTGCGCAGGGCGGAAAGCAGCAGCGCCCCGGCGGATTACGGGGCCCTTGAAGACGACGAGGCCCAGGCGGTGCTGCGGCTGCTGTCCCGCTTTCCGGAGGCCGTCCGGCAGGCGCAGAAAGACAACGAGCCCTCCGCCGTCACGCGCGCGACGCTGGAGATCGCCAAGGCCTTCAACAAGTACTACTACGAGCGGCGGATTCTGGACCAGGACGCGCCGGGCACCAACGCCCGCCTGGCGCTCACCCGCGCGGTGCGCGGCGTTATACAACTGGGGCTCTGGCTCATCGGGGTCAAGGCTCCGGAGCAAATGTAGGGGCGGCGGCCCAAGGGCAAGAAGGAGACGGATATGCGCTTCACCAAAATGCACGGCATCGGCAACGACTACATCTTCGTCAACTGCTTTGAGGAAATCGTGCAGGATCCCTCCCGGCAGGCGCTGGTGATGAGCCGCCCGCATTTCGGCGTGGGCGCGGACGGGCTGGTGCTCATCGAGCGCTCCGAAACGGCGGATTTCGGCATGCGTATCTTCAACGCGGACGGTTCGGAGGCGGAGATGTGCGGCAACGCCGCCCGCTGCATCGGCAAGTTTGTCTATGAGCGGGGGATGACGGAAAAAACCGAGCTGACGCTGGAGACCAAGGCCGGCATCCGGCAATTGACCCTGACGGCGGACAAGGGCAAGGTGTCCCGTGTGAAGGTGGACATGGGTTCCCCGGAGCTCAATCCCCGCAACATCGCGGTGGACCTGCCCGGGGAAATCGTGCTGCGCCACCGGCTGCAGATCATGGGGCAGAACTGGTACATTACCTGCGTCAACATGGGCAACCCCCACTGCGTCATCTTCGTGAAGGACCCGGAGGCCATCGATGTGCCGACCCTGGGGCCGATGTTTGAAAACCACCCGCTCTTCCCCCGGCGCACCAACGTGGAGTTCGTCCGGGTCATCCGGCGCGACGTCCTGCAGATGCGCGTCTGGGAGCGAGGCGCGGGGGAGACCCTGGCCTGCGGCACCGGCGCTTCCGCCGCCCTGGTCGCGGCCGTGCTGGGGGGCTTGAGCGATCGGACGGTGCAGATGAAATTGACCGGCGGTAACCTGGAGCTGAGCTGGAACGCCGAGGACAACCACGTTTACCAGTCCGGCCCCGCGGAGTACGTCTTCGACGGCGAGTGGCTGGGCTGAAGTCGCGATGATACAGGTCAACGCGCACATCCACCGCCTGCCCGCCCAGTACCTCTTTGCGGATATCGCAAAGCGGGTCCGCGAGCACGAGGCAGCGCACCCCGGGAAGCGGCTTATCCGCATGGGCATCGGCGACGTGACGCTGCCCCTGGCGCCCGCCGTGGCGGAAGCCTTCGCGCAGGCCGCGGCAGGCATGGCGCAGCAGGAGGGCTTTCACGGCTACGGGCCGGACGGCG
The DNA here is from genome assembly GCA_033813835.1 of Clostridia bacterium. Taxonomy (GTDB): domain Bacteria; phylum Bacillota; class Clostridia; order Christensenellales; family Aristaeellaceae; genus UBA6115. Next base: position 3,971 of record JAPXQZ010000037.1, read on the forward strand.
GCTACCCCTTCCTGGTGGAGGCTATCTTGAAAAACGACTATGAAGCCCGGGGCGTCTCCCTCCAGCCGGATGAAATCTTCGTGTCCGACGGCGCCAAAACCGACGCCGGCGCGCTGCAGGAGCTGTTTTCCCCGGACGCCCGCATCGCGGTGACCGACCCGGTCTATCCCGTGTACGTGGACGCCAACGCCATGGCCGGGCGGCTGGGAGCCTTCCGGGACGGAAAGTGGGAAAAACTCGTGACCCTGCCCTGCACCCGGGAAAACGGCTTCGTGCCGCGGATGCCCCGGGAGCGCGTGGACGTGCTGTACCTGTGCTATCCCAACAACCCCACCGGCACGGTGCTGACCCGGGAACAGCTTGCGGGCATCGTCGGCTGGGCGCTGGAAAACGGCGTGCTGCTCGTCTTTGACGCTGCCTACAAGGCCTTTGTCACTGACCCGGACATCCCGCTGAGCATCTACGAAATCCCCGGCGCGGAGGAATGCGCGATCGAGTGCTGTTCCTTTTCCAAGACCGCCGGCTTCACCGGCGTGCGCTGTGCCTGGACCGTCATTCCCAAAGCGCTCAAGGGCTGCCTGCCGGAGGGCGGCGAAGTTTCCCTCAACGCGCTGTGGAAGCGCAACCGCGGCAGCAAGTTCAACGGCGTCTCCTATCCCGTGCAGAAGGCGGCCCAGGCCGTCTATTCGCCCGCGGGCAGGGCGCAGACCGGCGAAGCCATCGCGTATTACCTGAACAATGCCGGGCTGCTGCTGCACGCCCTGCGGGGCGCGGGCCTTCAGCCCGCCGGCGGCGTGCATGCGCCCTACCTGTGGCTACGGGCGCCCGGGGGCATGAGCGGCTGGCAGTTTTTTGATTACCTGATGGACAGCGCCGGCGTCGTGGGCACGCCGGGGGAAGGCTTTGGCGCGGCCGGTGCGGGCTGCTTCCGGCTGACGGCTTTCTCCTCGCGGGAAGACACCGAGCAGGCCGCGGGCAGGATTCTGGACGCGCTGCGGGAGTTGTAGGCGGGGCATCGCCCCGGGAACCCGGGAATATTGTTGCGGGCAGATAGCCGTTCCATCCGGGGCAAAAGGAGAAGGACATGATTCGCGCGATTGTGGGCGCCAACTGGGGCGACGAGGGCAAGGGCAAGCTAACCGACGTGCTGGCGGAGCACAGCGACCTGGTGGTCCGCTTCCAGGGCGGCGCCAACGCCGGGCACACCATCATCAACCAGTTCGGCAAGTTCGCCCTGCACCTTTTGCCCAGCGGCATCTTCCACCCGGCGGTGCAAAACGTCATCGGCCCCGGTGTCGCGTTGGACCCGGAGGCCCTGTTCCAGGAACTGGACAGCATCCTGGGCCGCGGAGTGCCCGCGCCGCGGTTGACGATATCCGACCGCGCCCAGGTTCTGATGGATTTCCACATCCTGCTGGATACCCTGGAGGAAGAGCGCCTGGGCGGGCGCAAGTTCGGCTCCACCAAGTCAGGCATCGCGCCGTTTTACTCCGACAAGTACGCCAAGGTGGGCATCCAGGCCTGCCAGCTTTTAGACAAGGACCTCCTGCGCGAGCGGCTCAGGAACTCCCTGGAAAAGAAGAACGTGCTGATGGAGCACCTGTACCGGCACGAAAAGCTGGACGCGGACGCGCTGACGGAGAAATACCACGCGCTGGGGCAGCGGCTCAAGCCCTACCTGGCGGATACATCGCTGCTGCTGGACGAGGCCGTCAAGGCAGGCAAGGACATCCTGCTGGAGGGGCAGCTGGGCGCCCTGCGCGACCCGGACCACGGCATCTACCCCTACGTCACCTCCTCCTCTCCGCTCGCCGGCTACGCCGCCGTGGGCGCCGGCCTGCCGCCCTGGGCGATCGGCGAGGTACTCGCCGTCACCAAGGCCTATTCCTCCAGCGTGGGCGCAGGCGTGTTCCCGACGCAGCTGTTCGGGCAGGAGGCGGAGGAACTGCGCCGCCGCGGCGGGGACGCGGGCGAATACGGCGCCAAGACCGGGCGCCCCAGGGACGTGGGCTGGTTTGACGCCGTGGCCACCCGCCACGGCTGCCTGGTGCAGGGCGCGACCGCCGTCGCGATGACCAACCTGGACGTCATGAGCTACCTGGATGAAATCCCCGTCTGCGCCACCTATGAGTTGGACGGGCAGACCATCAGCTATTTCCCCGTCACCCAGGACCTGCGCCGCGTCAAGCCGGTGTACCTGACCCTGCCCGGCTGGAAGACCGATATCCGGGGCGAGACGGAATACAGCCGCCTGCCGCAGCAGTGCCGTGCGTACGTGGAGACCGTCGAGCGACTCATCAAGACGCCGATCACCCTGCTGTCCACCGGCCCCCGGCGCGAGGAAATCTGCCGGCGCCGCTGAACGCCCGCCCTTTTGAACGAAAGCCGCTTCATCGCGCCGGAGGAAGAACCCATGCCAGCCACCTCCCACGCAGCCTCCGGAGCCCAGGGCGCCCGCGGCGCCCTGTTGGTCATGCTGGCTGGCGTGGTCTGGAGTTTCGCGGGGCTTCTGGCCAAGTGGGTTCCCTGGTCGGCCTGGTCCATCATCGGCGGGCGGGCGCTGGTGGCGGTGCTCGCCTTCGGCCTGGCCCGCCGCAGCTTCGTACCCCGCTTCAGCCGTGGCATCTGGCTGGGCGCGCTGGGGGTTATGCTGACCTCCTCGCTGTTCATCCTGGCCAACAAGCTGACCAGCGCCGCCAACGCCATCGTGCTGCAGTACGCCATGCCCATCGTGGTCATCTTCGCCAGCTGGCTGTTCTATCGACAAAAGCCCGGCCGCATCGACCTGCTCGCCAGCGCCATCGCCCTTTTGGGCATCCTCCTGTGCTTCCTGGGCGGCCTGGGCCGCGGCGCCCTGCTGGGCGACCTGGTCGCGCTGTCCACCGCCTTCACCTTCGCGCTGGTCTTCTTCGCCGCGCGCTTCCCGGACACCGACCCGATGGACTACACCTACCTGGGCACCCTGCTCAACTGCCTCTTCCTGCTGTACATCCCCTTTGACCCGCTCTTTTCCTTTGGCTGGCAGGGCTTGGCCGGCATCCTGCTGATGGGGGTTTGCCTGGGCGGCGGCTACATCCTCTTTTCCGCCGGCATGCGCACCCGCGTGCACCCGGTCACCGCCTCCATCGTCGCCAACGTGGAGCCCGTGCTCAACCCCCTGTGGGCCTTCCTTTTCCTCCGGGAGAACCCCGGCCCCCTCTCCCTGGTCGGCGCCGCGCTGGTCATCCTCAGCGTCACTGTCTATGCCCTGCTGAAGGGAAGGAGCCGCCAGGCGGAGTGACAGCCCGGGGATGAAAACCCGGATGCCCTCGCTTTCCCGCCCTCTTCGTCGCGATGCGCCCATAAAATCAGCCCGGAGACGATGTCCCCGGGCTCGTCTTTTCTTTCTGTTCTTACAGCCCGCCCATCTCCCGGTAGAAGGCCATCGCCTCCGGGGCGGGCCGGACGGCGGAGTAGCTGTCCGCGCCTCCCAGGGAGCAGGCGGCGGAAGCGATGCCCAGGCGCAGTGCGTCTTTCAGCGACCAGTCCTCGTGCGCGGCGTAGAGCACGCCGGCGCAGAACGCGTCCCCGGCGCCGGTGGTCCCCTTGATATAGCCCTCCGGCAGGCGCAGGGAAGGCAGGCTTTCAAAACGGCCTTCCCCGTCCATCCCGTACGCGCCCTCCGGGCAGTGGATGACCGCCCAGCGACGAACGCCCATCTCCCGGAGGCGAGCGAGGGCGGGCCGCATGCCGTCCGTTATCAAGGCGCCCCCGGCGGTGCGCAGGGCGACGCCGGTGATCTGCTGGGCTTCGTATTCGTTGATGACGCAGTAGTCCGCGTATTTCAGCGCGGGGGGGACCAGGTGCCGGAAGCGGTCGCCGGCCTCGGAGACCACGTCCACGGAAGTGCGCAGGCCTTTCTCCTGCGCGTCGTGCAGCAGGCGCGCCATGCGCGTTCCAAAGGTTTCGTCCGGCCTGTCCAGGGCGTCGAGCAGCAGGATATAGCCCGCGTGCAGGATCTTTGCCGGCAGCTGGTCCAGCTTCGCGTCTTCCACGTCAAACTCCGCGCCGACGCCGCGGCCGACAAAGAAGGTGCGCTCCCGGGTCTCCTGGCAGTTGAGGACCAGGGTGTAGGAGGTCTGCCCGCGCAGGCCGATGAACCGGGTATCGATGTTCTTGAACTTGCTGAAGTGGGAGAGGATCATCTGCCCTTCCGGGTCGTTGCCGATGAGGCCGGATACGCAGACGGGCAGGCTTTTGTCCAGCTGGGCCAGGCTCAGGGAGGTGTTGCAGGCCAAGCCGCCCACGGCCATTTCCTTCTCGCCCAGGATGGTGGTCAGTTCCCCGCGCCCGGGGTAACGCGCGATGCGGTAGACGACGTCGGCGATGAGGTTGCCCGCCGTGCAGATGCCCTGTCTGTCCATGCCGCCTCCAGAAAGATGTGATGAACCGGGCTCAGCCCGCGAAGTCCCGCGCCGCGCGCTGCATGGCGAACAGCGAGCGGGGCGGCAGGTAGTCCGGCACGCTGTTGCCGGTCCCCACCGCCCAGCCGCCGCGGCCGGACGCGCGGCGCAGCATGGCCGTCGTCCGCTCGTACACGGCCTGCTCGTCGGCGTTGCACAGGTAGTTCATGTCCAGGCCGCCCAGCAGCGCGATACGCCCGTGGTAGCGCTCGTAGGCCTGCTCAATGGGCAGGATGTTGTCCTCGAAGGAATGCTTGGCGTCGTAGCCCATGCCGATGATGTCGTCCATGACCGCGCCCAGCTGCCCGCAGGAGTGTAAAAACACCGGCCGGCCGGCCGCGTGGGCGGTCTCCACGATTTTCCGGTGCCAGGGGAAGACGTAGCGGCGCATCATCTCCGGGGACAGGAAGGTCTGGGAGTTGAAGCCCCAGTCGTCGTTGGAGGAAACCAGGCCGACGGACGCGTATTGCAGCGCGGCCTGGTAATAGCGGACGAGCCGCTCGCCCACGTTGTCGAAGATGAGGTCTGCCAGTTCCGGCTCGTCGTAGAGCATCATGCACAGGTTTTCGTACCCGCACAGCGACACGACGTTTTCCAGCACGCCGCCGGGCCCCATGACCATCAGCTTCATGCCCTCCGGCATCGAGCGGTCCATCTCCTTCAGGGCGTGGTCGTCAAACTGCTCCGGCTCCGGCCAGGAAAAGGCCTCAAAGCTTTTCCAGTCCGTGATTTCCGCGCCGTCGTTCAGGGAACGGGTGTGCAGGGAGGCCACGTCCTTGCTGAAATGGAAGCCGGAGGCGTAGATGGTGGAGAAGTCGTAGCCCATCTTCCGGTAGGCCTTCGCGGCGAAGCGCGCGAGGGACAGCCGGTCGTCCCCCGGCAGCTTTTCCCCGTTGACCAGTTCATAAAGCGGGACGTTCATGAACAGCTCGAACAACACGGGGCGTTCCGGCTCCTCGTTGCGCAGCACGGTGAGCAGCTGGTTGAAATCGGGCGAACGGGCCATTTTTTCTGTTCCTTCCATGGGATACTTATTTCGCTTCAGCCCCGCCATTATAGGGGCTCGCGGCTTTTCCTGTCAAACCTCGCCGTTGACGGGAAACGCACTGAAAAGGTATCCTGCCGGAAAAAGGAGCGGGAGGGCAAGGACGTGCTGGTACTGAGTTGCAACGTGGGCAGCACCTCGCTGAAATACCGCCTCTACCGGCTGGCGGGGGCGGAGGAGGAGCTGGCTTCCGGACATTTCGAGGGCATCGGCCGCGCGGCCGGCAAGGCGCGCCAGCAGGCGGGGGACCGCGGGGTGCGGGAGGACGCGCCGCGGCCGACCTACGCGGAGGCCATCGGCGCGATGCTGGACTTCCTGACGGACGCAGGGGCGCTGCCGGGCGGCCGGCCGGACTGCGTCGCCTTCAAGGTGGTGGCCGCGCTTCGCGTCAGCGGCGTGCAGGAGCTCACCGAGGAGGTGCTGGGCGCGATGGATGCGCTGCCCACGGAGCTGCTGGAACAGGGCGTGCGCAAAAACGGCGCGCACGGCGCCTCGCACGAGTACGTGAGCGGCTGGGTCGCGGACGCGGAGGGCCGGGACGACCTGCGCCTGGTCACCTGCCACCTGGGCGGCTCCTCCTCCATCGCGGCCGTTCAGGCCGGGCGTTGCGTGGACACCACCCTGGGCCTGTCGCTGCAGTCCGGGCTACCGCACAACAACCGCGTCGGGGACGCGGACCCCTACCTGTCCATCTACCTGCAGGAAAGCCTGGGCTACACCCGGGAGCAGGTCAAGGAGCTGTACAGCAAGAAAGGAGGCCTGCTGGGGCTGTCCGGGTTCTCCGGGGAGCTGTGGGAAATCGAACAGGCCGCG
>JAPXQZ010000038.1:0-10215 GCA_033813835.1 Clostridia bacterium
GTGCTATCTTGCGCCAGGTGCACAGGACGATGCCGCTGGAGGGGAAACGATGACGAAGCCCGCATCCGGACCGCAGCTCTCAGGGGCTGTTTTTTTTAGGCCTGGGCACAAATACGATTGAAGGAGTGAAGCAGATGACAGAACGGGTCGTGAACAGCAGCTACTTACCGGACGAAAGGCCTCCCCTCGGGAAACTCCTGCTCTACGCCCTGCAGCAGGTCATCGTGATGTTCCCCGCCACGGTCGCCGTCGCGCTGATCACCGGCTTCCAGGTGTCGACCACCATCTTCGCCTCCGGCCTCGCCACCGTCTGCTTCATCCTGATCACCGGGCGGAAGATCCCGATGTACTACGGCTCCTCCTTCGCCTACCTGACGGCCATCTCCAGCATGAAACTGGGGGAGGTGACCTTCAAGGCCGCGATGGGGTCGAACGCGGGTATCCTGCCGCCGGAGTTCATCAGCGTGGCGCAGTTCGGCATCATCTTTTCCGGCCTCGTCTCCATCGTCGCCGGCCTGCTGGTCCGCTGGGGCGGCAGGGATAAGGTGGAAAAAATCCTGCCGGCGCAGGTGACCGGTCCCGTCGCGATGATTATCGGCCTGACGCTGGCCGGCGTCGCGATGCAGGACGCCGCGCCCGCCGCGGCGGTCAACTCCCTGGCCAACGCGGGCAGCGCCTTCATCGGACAGCTCGGGCAATTGGCCGGGGTCGGCGCCGAGGCGGCCGCGCAGGCCGTGAACGGCGCGGTCGCGACCCTGGGCGGCGCCGCGACCGCCGCGATGCAGGCGGCTCCCGTCAAAACAGTCTTATCCAGCGGCTGGGTCTGGGTAGTTTCCCTGTCCACGTTGTTCTCCACGATGATTTTCTCCCGCTACCTTAAAGGCCTCCTGGGGCAGCTGCCCCTGCTGCTGGGCGCGCTGTTCGGCTGCGCCGTGGCTGGGGTCATCTACGCGGTCGGCGGGCCGGAGATGAACCTCTTCCGACAGATTCCGGACGCCGCGCTGAACGCCTCCCTCTGGAAACTGGGAGACGGCAGCATCTTCTCCCTCCCGGCCTTTACCTTCCCCCGCGTCTCCTGGGCGGCGGTAGCGGCCATCATGCCCATCGCCATCGCGACCATCCCCGAGTCCACCGCGCATATCTACCAACTGGACATCTACGTGAACAACGAGGCGAAGAAGAAAGGCAAGCGCTATGACATCGCCTCCCTGCTGGACCGCAACCTCATCGGCGACGGCCTGTGCGACATGGTGTCTGGCGTCGTGGGCGGGCCGGCGGGCACCAACTACGGCGAAAATATCTCCACCATGGCCATCACCCGGGTGTTCTCCATCCCCGTCATGATGGCGGCGGGCGTCATCGCGATGGTCATCTCCTGCTTCACCCCGCTCATCCGGGTCATCTACGGGATTCCCCAGGCCGTCATCGGCGGCCTGGAAATCTACCTCTTCGGCGCCATCGCGGCGCAGGGCATCGCCATCCTGATCGACAAGGGCGTCAGCATGTTCAGCGCAAGGAACATCGCGGTCATCGCCGTCATCATGACCTTCGGCCTGGGCGTCAACTACGGTTTCGGCGGCAGCATCGACTTCTTCGGCCTGAGCGTCCCGGCCATCGCGGGCGCCGCGGTGCTGGGCATCATCGTCAACTTCATCCTGGGCATCGGGGAAAAGAAGGGCGCGGAGAAAGCCGGGGATTGACGCCGGGCCTTTCTCGCGCCAGCCGGGGGGCGGCCTTCGCCGGGCCGCTCCCCTTTTACGTGCGGGTCTTCAAATTTCAGCGCGCAGGCGGTACACTGCGGTGAAGAGGAGGGAAGGCGCATGACGCAATCCGTTTATTACCGCGTGGGGGACGAGCCGCCCCGAAAGGTCAGCGAGGAGGAGTTCCTGGCAGGCAGCGCCAATTTCTGCTACCTGACCTCCGACAAGCTGCGCGAGCACCGGGACCGGCTGGGCATCGACCCGGCCGCGCTGGAGGAGCTTCCCAACGGCCCCGGCAGCTTCCGCAACAGCCTGGACGTCTACGACGGCATGAGCCTGGGATTCGTCAACATCATCAAGGTCGACGACGTGGAAGGCGAGATGGACCGCGTAATGTTTATCCTAAAGCCCGGGCTGCTGTGCCTGGTGGAAATCCAGGACGACGACGGGAGCGAGTTGAAGCTCATTGAGTCCATCCTCTCCCAGGAAAAACCGGGCGGCGGCCCGCACCGTGTGTTCGTCCGCTTCCTGGAACGCCAGCTGAAGGGCGGCAACCGGATGCTGGAGCGGTTTGAGGACAGGCTGCTCGCCCTGGAGGACCAGGTGGTGCACCACCGCGCGGACGAGCGGCTCAACCAGACGATTTACGCCTATCGCCACCAGCTGGCCCTCATCCGCAATTATTACGAGCAGCTCGTCGACATCAGCTCGGAGCTGGAGGAAGACGAGAACGGCCTGCTGGACGAACAGTCGGCGAGATTGCTCCGCGTGTTCACGGCCAAGGCGGAGCGTCTCGTCCACGGCGTCAGGGCGCAGAGCGAGAACCTGATGCATTTGCGGGAGACGCTGGACGCGACGCTCAACTACAACCTCAACGTCATCATGAAGATGTTCACCATGGTCACCACCGTCTTCCTGCCCCTGACGCTCATCGTCGGCTGGTATGGCATGAACTTCAAGCATATGCCGGAACTGGAATGGCGCTTCGGTTACCCCCTGGTGCTGTTGACCTGCGTGCTGATTGTCGGGTTTATCCTGTATTACTTCAAGAAGAAGAAACTGATGTAGCCGCTTCCGGCTCCGGTGGCAGGCGGTCCAGCGCGTCCTTCAGCCCCTCAAGCAGCCGGACCCCCTCCTCCAGCGCGTCTATTGGCTCCAGCCCGGGCAGTTTCAATACCAGCGACGTGCGCTTGCCGCCGGAGAGGCTGACGCGGCGGTCGGCGGTCAGCATCGCCCGGTACAGCCGGGCGGGGTCGACGGCGTAGCGCGGGTCGAAGCGCAGCACGATGGCGCCGCGCTCCTGCCGGGCCAGGTCCGCGCCAAAGGCGTTGGCCAGCGCGCGCAGCCTGGCGATGGAAATGAGGTTCATCACCGGCTCCTCCGGCTCGCCAAAGCGGTCGATGAGGTCGGCGACCAGCTCTTCCTGCTCCTCCCGGGTGCGCAGCATGGCGATGCGCTTGTAAACCTCGATGCGCTGGGCTTCCCCGCGCACGTAGGTTTCCGGCAGGTAGGCGTTGACCTGCAGGTCCGCCCGGGTTTCCAACTCGCTGTCCCGGAGGCTGGAGAAATCCCCCTGCGCCTCCCGGATGGCTTCCTCGATCATCTTTACGTACATGTCGTAGCCCACCATGGCGACCTGCCCGGACTGCTCGGGGCCGAAGATGTTGCCCGCGCCGCGGATTTCCAGGTCGCGCATCGCGATGCGGAAGCCGGCGCCGAAGGCGGTGAACTCCCGGATGGCGGCTAGGCGCTTTTCGGCTGACTCGCTGAGCATCCGCTCCGGCTGCACGGTGAAAAAGGCGTAGGCCGCGCGGTTCGCGCGCCCGACCCGGCCGCGCAGCTGGTAGAGCTGGGACAGGCCGAAGCGGTCGGCGTCGTAGACGATCAAGGTGTTGGCGTTCTGGATGTCCAGGCCGTTCTCAATGATGGTGCTGCAGAGCAAGACGTCCACCCTATGCTCGTAGAAATCCAGCATCACGTCTTCCAGCACCCGCTCGGGCATCTGCCCGTGGGCGACGGCCAGGCGCGCCTCAGGCACCAGACGGCGCAGGGCGGACGCCATGCGCTCGATGTCGGCTACGCGGTTGTAGAGGAAGAAAACCTGGCCTTCCCGCCCCAGCTCGCGCAAGACGGCGTCCCGCACCAGCGAATCCTGGTAGTCCGCCACGTAGGTGGCGACGGGGTAACGCTCTTCCGGCGGGGTTTCCAGCAGGCTCATGTCCCGGACCCCCACCATGCTCATGTGCAGCGTGCGGGGGATGGGGGTGGCGCTGAGGGTCAGCACGTCGACGGTGGACTTGTAGTTCTTGATCAGCTCCTTGTGCCGCACGCCAAAGCGCTGTTCCTCGTCGATGACCAGCAGGCCCAGGTTCTTGAACGAAACGTCCCCGGACAGCAGGCGGTGCGTGCCGATCAGGACGTCCACCCGCCCTTCCCGCGTCTTTTGCAGGGTCAGCTTGTTTTCCCTGGGCGTCCGGAAACGGCTGACGTATTCGATGTTGACGGGGAAGCCCTCGAAGCGCTTCTGCAGCGTGCGCACGTGCTGCTGCACCAGGATGGTGGTGGGCGCCAGCAGGGCGACCTGTTTGCCGTTCATCACCGCGCGGAAGGCCGCGCGCATGGCGACCTCCGTCTTGCCGTATCCCACGTCTCCGCACAGCAGGCGGTCCATGTTGCGGGGTTTGGCCATATCGGAAAACACCTCGGAGACCGCCTGCTCCTGGTCGGGCGTCAGCTCGTACTCAAACTGGTCCGCGAACTGGCTCTCGAAGGGCTCCGAACCCTCGAAGGCGTATCCGGGGTTGGCCTGCCGCCCCGCGTACAGCTTGACCAGGTCGAAGGCCAGCTGCTTAAGCCCCGCCTTGACCCTGGACTTCTGTTTGGACCAGGCGTTACTGCTCAGATCGTTGAGGGCAGGCGGTGCGTCCGGGCTGCCGATGTACTTCTGCACACGGTCGAACTGGTCCGCCGGCACGTACAGCTTGTCGCTGCCCCGGTACCGGATGAACAGATAGTCCCGCCAGACCCCTTCCGACTGCAGCCGGACAGTGCCCTGGTATACGCCCACGCCGTGGTGCTCGTGCACCACGTAATCGCCTTCGGACAGGTCGGTGAAAGCCTCGATGCGCTGCCCCGCCGTCTGGGCCTTCCGGGCTTTCTGCCGGGCGGAACCGAACAGGTCCTGGGGGGACAGCAGCGCGAGCCCTGCGTCGGGCAGCAGCAGGCCCTCGGCCAGCCCGTCCCACAGCAGGCGGATGCCCGGCCCTTCCGTCAGGCCATCCATGCCTTCCGCCGGAATGCGCAGCCCCTGCGCCGCCAGGGCGGCGGAGAGCCGCTCGCCCCGCGCCTGCCCGCCTGAGAACAGATACACGGCGGTCCCCGCGTCCCGCCAGGCCTTCAGGTCCTCCGCCAACTCACGCAGGTGCCCCCTGTAATTGTCCGGCCGTCGGCTTTGGAAGGAAAAGGCGGCTTCCGGCTCCAGCCCAGCCATGCCGCGCAGCAGCTCCTGCGCCAGCGCCACGCCGCGGCCTTCCAGCAGCGCCAGCGCCTCCTCCGGGTGCCGCAGCAGCCCTGCCTGCGCCGGGAAGGCAAGCCCGGTTTCCAGCGCCTGGGCGAGCATTCCGGCGTAACCCTCCCCGTTTTCCCGCAGCCGCTGGGCCGCGCGATCCGGCGTGTCCAGCACCACGATGGCTTCAGGCAGGTAGGACAGCAGGGAAGACGCGCCCGGATACAGCAGGTGCGCCCACATATGCATTTCATCAAAACAGCCTTCCGCGCGCAGGCGGTCCAGGTCCGGCGCCGGCGCTTCCTCCGCCTGCACCGCCCTGCCCCGGATGCCCCGGCCGTCTCTGGTTTCTGAAAACCCGGATTCCAGCGCCGCTCGGAGCCGTTCCGCGGCCGCGCCGCGGGCGTTTTCCGGCAGGAGGTGCTCCAGCGCCGGGATGACGGTGAGGGTTTCCAGCGGACGGACGCTGCGCTGGGTCAGCGGGTCAAACAAACGGATGGAATCGATCTCGACGTCGAAGAACTCCACCCGGGCGGGCAGGTCCGCCTGCGGGGGGAACACGTCCAGGATATCGCCGCGCAGCGCGAACTGGCCCCGGCCTTCCACCAGTTCCACCCGCTCATATCCCGCGGCGGACAGGAAAAGGGCGGCGTCCTGCGGCTGCAGGGCATCCCCCCGGCGAAATACCCGGGAGGACGCGCGCATCCATGCCGGCGGGGGCAAAAAGGCCTGCAGCGCCTCCACGGAACAGACCAGCGCCCGGGCCTCGCCGGACAGCGCCTGCCAGAGGGCCTTGACGCGCTGCCAGTCGTCCTCCCGGCTGGCGACGGCGCGCAGGAAGCGCAACTCCTTCTGGGGCAGGAAGGCAAGCCCTTCCGCGCCCGCCTGCCGGGCGTCCTCCGCCGCCTGACGGGCGGCCCGCTCACTGGGCAGAAAGTACAGAACCTGCCTTTCCCGCGACAGCGAAAGCGCGTATAAAAGCCGCAGCCCCGGCGTCATGTCGTAGAGCGCGGCGCGCTTCCCGGAATCGAGGAAGGGTTTCGACGCGATAGAGGAGGGGTGCGCGGCGATTCTGCCCAGGACGTCAGGTATCATCCCGTTGCTCCGCTCCAGCCTCTTTCTTCTTCTGGCGGCTCAAGGTATTGTATTGGTTCATCGTCAGCTGGATGCCGTTTTCCAGGAAGCTGAGGCCGGCCTTCGCGGCCAGCGACACCGCCCGGCGCACGGCGTCCGCCTCCTCGTCCCTGTCCCAGCGGGCGAGCACCCAGTCCTTCAGGTCCCAGCCGTCCGGCGGGGCGCCCACGCCAATCCGGGCGCGGGGGAAGGCGTCGCTCCCGGTCGCCTCCAGGATGCTGCGCCAGCCGTTGTGCGTGCCGGCGCCGCCCCTGGCGCGGATGCGCATCGCGCCCGGGAGCAGGTCGGCGTCGTCGGAAAACACCATCACGTCCCCGGGCGCCAGTTTAAACCAGTTCAATAAGGCGGCCAGCGCTTCGCCGGACAGGTTCATGTAGGTGAGGGGCTTGAACAGAGCGACGCGCTCCCCGGAAAGCCTGCCCTCATACAGCAGGCCCTTGAGCTGCCGTTTGGGCGCCGAAAGACCCAGGCTATGGGCTGCCTCGTCCAGCGCCAGAAAGCCGACGTTGTGCCGGCTCATCTCATATTCGGGGCCGGGGTTTCCCAGCCCCACCAGGGCTCTCATCGCGCTTTGCCCCCCGTCTCCTCCAGCCAGGAGGCGACGCGCACGCGCATCGGCGAACGGACGCCGTCGCCCGTGAAGGTGAGCAGCGGCCACTCTGGCAGGCTGGTCAGCGGCTGTTCCCGCTCCTGGGCCAGCATGAAGGCCAGCGCGGCGACCTGGGTATTGAACTCCCGCATCAGGGAGACCATGCCCAGGGCGGTGCCGCCGTGGCGCATGAAGTCGTCCACAATCAGCGCGCGCTGGCCTTCCTTCACCGCCCGGCGGGAGAGGGACATGGTTTCGATGCCGCCCTTGCCGTCGGGGAAGCTGATGTTGACTGCGCTGCCCTCGTATACCTTGCTGCTGCGCCTGGCGATGACCAGGGGCACGTTGAGCGCGTCGGCCGTCATCATGGCAACCGGAACCCCCTTGGTCTCCATGGTCAAGACAAAGTCCACGCCCAGGTCGTAGCAGGGCTCCGCCAGGATGGCGCCCATCTTGCGGGTCAGCACCGGGTCAGCCAGCAGGTCGGAAAGGTAAAGAAACCCGCCGGGCAGGGAGCGGGAAGGGTCGTTCAAGGCTTCAGCGGCGCCCCGCAGAACCTCGCGGGCCTCCGCCCGGGACAATGCGGGCCGGAACAGCACGCCGCCCGCCGCGCCGGTCACCGTCCTGACATTTCCCAAACCCTGCTGCGCCAGGGTCTTCCCAATCAGCGCGATGTCCTCGCTGACGGAGGACTTGGCTGCCTGGAACCGTTCGCAGAAAACCGGGTAGGGGATGATCTGGTTGGGCCTGTCCGACAGCATCCGGGTCATCGCGACCAGCCGCTCGCTCCGCTTCGCCTTTTCCATGCCGTTCACCTCGCTGTTCCTTTCGCCCATGATACCATAATACGCAAACGATTTCATGCTTTTTATGTGGAAAGTTCGCATTCCGGCCGCTCCGGGAACGCCCGGTACAGGCCGCCGATTGTTGTGGGGGGACGCCGGATATGGTAGTATGACGGTACAGACATGGGAGGAGGCACAAGATGCGTGCGAAGGCAATCCTGTTGGCTGCGCTGACGATGCTGCTGCTGGTCCCCGGGCTTTCCGCGGGCGCGGAAGGCTTTACGTTTGACGATATCCACGCGAGCATATCCCTGCCTGAAGGCGTATACGAGACGGTGCTGACGCCGGGGAACCTCAAGGACAATGAGGCGTTTATCGTTTCCCGCGGCGGCACGGTGGAAGGCTGGGCCGCGGATTTCAAGGCGCGCGGCGTCCTGCTGCAGGCCTACGACCAGGAGGAGGACCGGGTGCTGGTGGTGACCGCGCTCAAGGACGTGGACGCGCAGCGGATTTTCGACGTCAACGCGCAAGGCACGGACGTGCGGGCGGCCTACCGCATCAGCCACGGGCCGCGGGGCGCCTGGGTCGTGCTGGGCTACCGCTACGACGCCGTGTCCTGGAAGAACTTTGCCAAAATCGGCCGCTTCCTCCAACTGCGCTACGAGTACCGCGAAGGGGGCGACCTGGTGCGCAGGGGATACCAGCGCCGCACCGTGCGCAACGGATACTCCATCACGGTGGACATGCAGGTGTACGGCCGCCCGTTGAAGGGCGGGGATAATACGGCGCTCAACAAGGTGTTCAACACCTTCACCTTCAGCAAAATCCTGCCCCTGCCGTCGCTGCCCATCACCCTGGACGAGACGGCGACCGCCCCGGTGGAGACCAGCAAGCCGTCCTTCACCATGAAAGGGAAGACCAAGCCGGGCGCCAGCATGACGGCGGTGGTCATGTCCTTTTCCACCGGCGCCTCCAAGGTGTTCGAGACCGTCGCCAACAAGGCGGGAAACTACACGCTGCCGGTCGACCTGCCGGGCGAGGACATCTACCTGATGACCCTGACCGTCCATTCCGAGGGGTTAGAAGACCTGTCCAAGGCCTACAATATCCGCTACCAGGCAGGCCTGCTGCCCGTCCAGATCACCGGCGCGCCGCCCAGCGAGGTGCTCGCGGACGAGCTGCTCCTCTCCGGCGTCACCACAGAAACCGGCGTCACCGCGCGGCTGACGGTCAACGGGAAGGAAACCGTAAAGAACGTGCCGCGCAGCGGCGCCTTCACTTTTTCCATCGACACGGCCCGGGAAGGCGCCTACGACATCCGGCTGACCCTGTCCAAGAAGGGCCTGCAGGACCGCACCTTCCAGTACCAGACCACCCGGTACCTCAGCCGGCAGACCCAGCAGGACGCGGTCAGGCAGAACGCTTCCAGCCCCGATTACGCTGAGCTGGTTAAAAATCCCGACGCTTACGACGGCCAGACACTCACCTACGAGGGTTATATCACCAAGGTGGAAAACGCGGACGGCGAATGGCTGCTGCGCTTCGCGCTGCGCAAGACGGACGAGGGCTTTGAGGATCTGATGGTGCTCAACGCCGATGCGGAACCCGCTTTCTCCACGGACACGCCGGTGCGCGTCTACGGCAGGATGATCGGGCTTTCCGTCGGCACGGACGCGGCGGGCAGGGAAGAGCGCCTGCCCAAATTGCAGCTGCTGCTGACGGCGGGGGAATGAGCCCCCCAGGCCGGCACGGGACAAAGCGGTTGGAGGGAAGCGCGCCATGAACAATTTTCTGTCGGAGTGGGACCAGCACCTCAACAACATGCCCTACGGACCGCTGGGCATCATCGCGATGTCCGGCATCGACGAGATGGGCAGGGACGTCAACCGTTGGCTGCTCAAATGGCACGAGCTGCAGGAACTGCAGGACCAGGAGTTCTATACTTCACCCGGCCACGGGCGCAAGGATTTCCTGGTGGAGGCCTCCTGCCCGCGTTTCGGTACCGGCGAGGGCAAGGGCGTCATCCGGGAGAGCGTGCGCGGGTATGACATCTACGTGCTTGTGGACGTCTGCGCGTACAACGTCAAATACCGCATGTACGACTTCGAGGTTCCCATGTCCCCCGACGACCATTACCAGGACCTGAAGCGCATCATCGCCGCCATCGCGGGCAAAGCCAAGCGCGTCAACGTCATCATGCCCATGCTCTACGAAAGCCGGCAGCACCGCCGCAACACGCGGGAGAGCCTGGACTGCGCGATGATGCTGCAGGAACTGGACCGCATGGGCGTCGCCAACATCCTGACCTTCGACGCGCACGACCCCCGCGTGATGAACGCCATCCCGCTGTGCGGGTTTGAGAACATCCACCCCACTTACCAGATGCTCAAGGCCCTGCTGCGCGAGGTCAAGGACCTGCGCCTGGACAAGGACAGCATGATGATCGTCAGCCCCGACGAGGGCGCGGTGCAGCGCAATATCTACTATTCTTCCGTCATGGCG
>JAPXQZ010000039.1:0-3898 GCA_033813835.1 Clostridia bacterium
GGGCAACCGCTCTTTTTTTATACCGGCTGACCTCTTCGCGACCGAATCGGCTTGTTAATAAAGGAGCGGCCTGCCGCTCCCTGAGGGTTTCAATCCACCGGCTGGCTCCGTCTATACGACGTCCGCCGGCATCTCCGGACGGGGTCCGAAATACCCTTCCATCTGGGCGTCAGTCAGTTTGAACCAGTCCTTGACCTGATCCCAGCACAGGGTGGGGCGCTTCTTGACGACGTTTTTCATCCGGTTGACCCGGTTGTTCCAGTACCGCATGCACCCGTCCACCGTCTGGGGCTGCTCGGAGGAGATGCTCTTGAGGTTATAGGCGGCCCAGCGCTCGAAATGCATCATCATTTCCGGCTGCAGCAATGCATAGCACTCGTCGATCTGCCGAAGCATGACCTCGGTGGTCAGCTGGCGGAAAATCTCGCCGAACCTGCGGAGAAACTTGTCCCGCATCTCCGCGTTCTCCATGAACTTCTTGATCAGCGTGTTGTCAATCCGCCGCCCCACGCCCGTGCCTTTGGGGTGAAGGATAACCTGGATGCCGTTGGACTTGGAATCGAAGAGCCCGTAATCCAGGTCGAACAGGATCCATTTCCATTTGCCGCCCGGCAGTTTGTAGTAGCGGATATTGCCGGTATCGGTATTGGCGAAGAAGGCCTCCAGGATTTCATAGTCGAAGTAGTTGTCCACGTCGATCCGGTCGGTCAGGTACTTCAGATCCTCCGGGTTGGTGCCCGGGGAGAGCGTCTTCGCCTTCTTGATGAGGTCGCTGTATTCGGCGTTGCTTCCCCAGTAGGATTTCCCGTTAGCTTCCAGGATGGTCATATCGTCCGCTTCTTCCAGGGGCACGCCCTCGTGCTGGGCGACGAAGAAGCGGCTGACCCGTTCCCTCATGTTGTAATGCCCCCAGTACTGACCGTTGAGGTAGACGATGACGGGCTTCCAGGCCTGGTGGATCACGTCGGTATCCACCTGGTCCACCAACCGGGACTGGACGCCGTCCGCCATCCGGGTCCAGACGGCGTCGTTGCCGCTTACGCGCAGCACGAAGGACTTGTATTGGTCGTACGGCCGATCCTCAAACAGGGGGGCGTTGAAATACTTGCTGCCGAACCGCGCCCGCGCGGTCACCTTGAAGGATTTCTGCGGCATGTCCAGGGAGTACTGTCCGATCAGGCCGAAGGTAACGCCCTGGCTGAACACCGGCGCCCCGGTTTCCGAATCGAACATCTCCGCGTAGCCGGGCCGCTGTTCCTTCCCGTGCAGCCGGTAGGTCGGTTCCGGGTTTTCAAAGGGGATTTTTTCGTATTTCAGCAGGTCAACGCCCTCGCCCGCCGCCAGCATGCCGGTCTTCTGGTTCCACAGCTCGTCCGGGTCTGTTGTCAGGCATACGACGGGCAGGGTGAAATAGGTTTTCATGACGTAGGTCGCGGTGATGACGGCGGAGGGCTGCAGGCCGCTCTGGAAGGCGCGGGCGCGCAGCACCGCCGTATCCCGGATGGTCAGGGGCTGGGAATAATCCTGGCCGTTAGTGACCGTCGGGATGGAGCCATCCAGGGTGAAACGCACCTGGGAACCTTCCGGAACCGTGATGGAGACCTCGACGTCCCTCTGGTACAGCCCTCCCTGGACGGAAAAGGCCGGCGTCTGCGCGAAGCCGGTGAATCCCGGCCCGTTGGCGCCGCCGGGCGTCGGCAGGTCAAAAAAATAATAGCCTTCCTGCCCCTCTACGCGGCCGTAAGAGATGTCCGTCGGGATTTCGGGGGTGATGACGCGGTCCAGGATGCGCCCGTCCGGCATGGACAGCGTGACGACCTCGCCGCCCGCGCGCTTGATGGCGTAGCTGGCCTGCAGGGCCGCGGCGTCGCTGCCCGCGGTCTTGCTCTTGTCCAGCAGGATGACCTTATACTCGCCCGGCCAGATGGACGTCCCCTGGGGGAACTGCCATTTCCGGGGCCAGGTGATGGAATCGGAGAGGCCCCAGCGGCTGATGTCCACCACCCGGTCGGAGGCGTTGTGGATTTCCACCCAGTCGCTCACCGGGTATCCCGCGGCGGCAATTACGGTGTCGTTGCTGCTCATCACCTCGGTGATGGTGACCCCGGTGGGGTTGCTGGCGCGGATGTACTGCTCAGCCATCTTAAACCCAGCCGCGTTGTTGGGCGCGCCGGGGGTGGGGATGGTAAAGATGGTCCATTCGCCGGTGGTCTCCGTCCGGCCGAAACTGTGGTCCGCCGGGATGTTCTCATAGCGTACGCGGTCGAGCAGCTGCCCCAGCCGTGTGGACAGCACCACCGTTTCGCCCTCCGCCGCCAGAGAGAAATTGGTGTGCGGGTAACCGCCGGGGTTTTCCCGGTCCTTGCCGGAACAGAAAACCAGGTAGTACCCGCGGGGAGCGATGCGCGCGCCTTCGGGGAAGACCCACTTCATCGGCCGCTGCTCGTTGTCTGACAGCGCCAGCTGGCTTAAGTCGATAGACTGGTCGGTGTTGTTCTTCAGTTCCAGCCAGTCGCTCAGATCTCCGTCCTCGTCCCGCAGGCCGCTGCGCGGCGCAGGGCAGATTTCGTTGATGACCAGCTGGCCGGACGCGATGACGTAACTGGCCATATAGGCGTCGTAACCCGCCTGGGTATTGGGGAAGCCCGGGGTGAACAGGCCGCTCTTGAGATAGCTGCCGTCATCCTGCAGCGCGTAGGTTTCGTCGGCGTTGAGGGTGGGCACGTTTTCGACCTTGTCCAGCACGTAGCCCTCGGCATCGAACAGGTAGACGTTGCAGGAGATGCTGGAGAGCTTGAACTTGGCGTGATAGGGCAGCCCGGGCTGGTTCTGGTTGGTGTTGTCGCAATAAACGACCACGCGTCCTCCGGGCGGGAGCGTGTCGGCAGGGAAGATGAACCGCGCGCGGTCCGGGCGGTTGGACAGCGTCAGCCCTTCCAGGGGGATGGGATGGTCGGTGGTGTTGACCAATTCAAGCCAGTCGGGGAAGTTCCCGTTTTCATCCGGGAAGGCGGACACGTTGTCCGACATGATTTCACTGATGCGCAGCCCCTTCGCCGCGCTGGTTACGGTGCCGTCGGCGCTGACGTTCAAAGCCTTGCGGGTTCGTTCCGTCGGGGATACGAGCAGCAGAAGCGCGATGAGCGCCAGGCAGAAAACCAGCAGCCCCAGGCGCGGCTCCCTGCGGCGGGTGCTGCGGACAGGCGGCCTGGAAGTGGATTTGGGCATTGGAACTCCTTTGTTCAGTATTCGCGCAGAACCAGGATGGTTTCGCCGGGGTTGGGGCTGCGCTCTTCCCGAAGCACCCTGGGGTGGCGGAGAAACTCCGCGCGGACCATGTCCCGGGTGGCGCTGCCCTGCCGGTGGCCGTGGACGACGCGCAGCCGGTAATCCGCCGCGGTCGCGCGCCGGAGCGCCGAGGCGACGGCGTTGCGCGCCTGGAACAGGTTCATGCCGTGCAGGTCGATTTCCATGCCTGCCTCCCTGCGAAAACGCGGCTAAAGTATAATGCAGCGGAACGGGGGAATCAAGCCGGGCGGCCACCGGGGCTGGCCGCGCCTCAGGTTTTGCCCATCCGCTCCAGAATCAGGTCAAGGTAGTCCGGCACGACGTCATACCCCGACGCGTAAAGCATCCGGGTGCCCACGGCGTCCTCCACCTCGTTGAGCAGCAGCCGGCCCTTGTGCAGGATAAAATCGACGCCCGCCAACCCGAAATCAAACGCGGCAGCAATCTCCCGCACCCATTTTTCCTCTTTCTCGCCAAGCTGCCAGGGGATCGCGTCGCCGCCCTGGTTGATGTTGCTGCGGAAATCGTGGTTGGAGCGGCGCATCATAACCCGGATGATTTTCTTTCCCAGCACGTAGGCGCGTGCGTCCTTCCCGGGCGTGTCCGACAG
>JAPXQZ010000039.1:3908-10055 GCA_033813835.1 Clostridia bacterium
CCAGCGCGCCGTCCGGATGGATGTTTGAAAGCGCGGCGCGGAAGGACGGGCCGTCGTCCGCTCGGTACACCTGCCGGCCGCCGGAACCGTGGGCGGACTTGACGACGACCGGGTAGGGGAAGGGTGCTTCCGTCTCATCCCCCCGCAGGAATACGGTGTCCATCATCGGCACGATGCCGGAAAGCGCAAGGTGCGTCAGCCGCTTGTCGTTGCAGACGCGGGCGACCTTGGAGTTGTTGAACGCGGGCACGCCCAGGCGCTCGAACTGCGCGGTCAGCAGCGGTCGGTTCAGGCGCATCACGCAGGCGTCCGGCAGGGGATGGCCGTCCAGGTGGCGGATGAACGGCGCGCCTTGTTCAAGGCCGATCAGCAGCCGGTCCGCGGTGACCAGCCGCAGGGGTACGCCGCGCGCCCTGGCCGCGTCTTCCCACCGGTCGATGAAAAAGCGGTTCCGCGCGACTTCCTGGGGTTCGTAGATCAGCCACAGGCCTTTCACGGGCGTTCCTTCAGCAGACGGACGATGTCGTCGGCTGGGTTGATGCCTGTGGCTTGCAGGAGCCCCAGGAAATGCGCGTTGGAGTTAACCTCGCAGACCAAGGGGCCGTCCCTGGAGGGCAGCAGGTCCACCCCCGCGAAATCCGCCTGGCAGACCCGGCAGGCCGCGACGGCAAGCGCCGCCTCCTCCGTGGTCGGGTGGTAGGCTTGGGCCACCCCGCCGTGCTCAAGGTTGGCCCTGAAATCCCCGCTGTGGTTCACCCGCTCCATAGAGGCTATGGCTTGCCCGCCCACGACGTAGATTCTCAGGTCCCGCCCGGCGGTCTCCCGGATGAAGCGCTGGAACAGCAGAGGTTTGCCGCCCGCAAGCACGAGGATGCGCCGCAGCTGCTCCAGATTCTCCGCGAGGTATACCTGCCGGCCAAAGGAACCCTGCCCCTCCTTGACGACCAGCGGGAACCCGAGCCTGCCGGCGACCTCGTCCAAGAAACCCATGTCCCCGTAGCCGACGCCGTCGTAGCTTTTTGGGCACAGCAGCGTCTCCGGCTGTGGAAGCCCCGCCTTTTCCATCAGCAGCGCGGTCGCGGTCTTGTCGTCGCAGGCGGCAATCGCGCGCGCGGGGTTGAACAGACGGACCCCCGCAGCCTCCATGCGCTCCGCCAGCCGGATGTCCTTGTCGAAGAACAGTGCCGAAGCCGGCGCCCCGTCCAGGCTTCCGGGTTTGACGAAATCATCGTTCTTTACCGGCTCGAGCCGGACGCCGGCGCGCCGCGCTGCCGACAGCAGTTCCTCCTCCATGCGCCGGAAGGAGTCCGCGCGCAGAAAGGCGTTGGTCACCAGCCAGGCTTGTTCCATCTTGTCCCTCCGCATCGCGTATCTTATCACTCCCGGCCGGAAAATACAGCCGCCTGCGGGCGAGCCGCTTCATTTTATAAGGTGGGATGTGCGAAGCATAACGCGTATGCTATAATAACCGGCACGGAGGGAATAACCGTGGAGATTTTGGTTCGCGCGGCGGATTTTACCTGGTATGAGGTGCTCATCCGGCTGACGGCGGCCGTGGCAGTGGGCTTAGTCATCGGCATTGAACGGGAGTACAAGAACCGCCCCGCCGGCATGCGCACCCACAGCCTGGTCTGCCTGGGCGCCGCGCTGGTGGCGGTGCTGGAGGGCTTGCTGGTCGAGTCTCAGCTTGCCGTTACCGGCAAAGTACCCGTCGCCATCTCCATCGGCCGCATTTCCGCCCAGGTGATCAGCGGCATCGGCTTTCTGGGCGCCGGAACCATCTTTACCGCGCAGAAAAAAATCTCCGGCCTGACGACGGCCGCCAGCCTGTGGAACGTCGCCTGCCTGGGCCTGCTTATCGGTTTTGGCTATTACTGGCTGGCGCTCATCATCTGCGGCTTTATCATGCTGGTGCTGGTCGTCCTCGCGCGCATCATCAAGGTCAACACGGTCAAGCACGTCGAAATCCGCTTCACCAACCGGCGCGCCGCCCTTCCCTACATCAGCGAGTACTTCCAGAAACACGGCATCCAGGTGCTGGACATTGACTTCCACATTGAGCACATCCCGCAGAAGGACAAGCCGGATGAGAACCTTTACACTAATCTCTACACCCTCCACCTGCCCTCCGACCTCCACTTCACCGACATGGTCAGCAAGTTGTCCGAAAACACGGACATCCAGACCGTCCGTACCAGGAACGTTTAATCAATCAGTGAAATTATTATGAGGAGCGGCTCCGGCCGCTCCTCTTCCATTCCTTGCCAGACTTAAAGATACAGCGTGTTTCCGCCGATAAATTCCCGGAGGATGCTCAGCGGGGGAATCTCATTGAAGACGGACTGGTCCACAGGAAGCATATAGTTGAGGATTTTCAGGATCCGGTTGCATTTGACGAAATGCGGGCTGGTGCGCGGCACCTGGCTGAGGATGTCGAAAGACATGGACTTGAGGATGGGTAGCTCGTAGTGCAGCGCGGAGTTGAACACGACGTCGGCCTGCTCCTGATAGGGGAAGATCCATTTTTCCTCCCCGCGCCGGACGCTGTCCCACATCGCCAGCGTCTTGATGGGGGGGGTGGCGCGGAACTGGTAGTCGCGGACGATGCGCCGCAGCAGCCGCGCGTCTGTGGTCCGGATGCGGTTGTGCCGGTCCAGGTTCAGGGTGGTCAGCTGGCTGATGTAGATGCGGCACAGCAGCCGTTTGTCAAACGGCTCGTGCAGCAGGGGATTGAGCCCGTGGATACCTTCGATGATCAATGGGGTGGAAGAATCAATCTGGATGGTTTCCCAGGTTTCCTTGCGCCGCTTGGTGGTAAAGTCGAAGCGGGGCATCGGCGTTTCCCGGCCGGCCAGCAGGCTTTGGATGCTGGCTTGCAGCAGCGGCACGTCCAGTGCGCTGATGGCTTCCAAGTCTGGGTAGCCGTCCGGTTCCAGGGGGATGTCGTCCCGGTTGAGGTAGAAATCGTCCATGGAGATGATGAGCGGGTTAAGGCCGTTGACCCGCAGGTGAATGCTCAGCCGGTTGGCGAAGGTGGTCTTTCCGCTGGAAGAGGGCCCGGCGATAAAGATGGCGCGCGCGCCGCGGTTGACGATGTCCTCCGCGATTTCCGACAGCGATTTGCTGTGGAAGGCCTCGTTCACACGGATAAAGTCGCGCAGCCCGCCTTTCGCGATGAGGTCGTTGAGCGCGGCGGCGGTGGAGCACTGCAGCACCTTGCACCAGTAGTTGGACTGGGCGAACACCGTCATGTGCTTGGGAAGGCTCAAGTACTCCGATACAACGTCCGGACGGTCGCGGTCGGGCAGCAGCATCACAAACCCGGGCGCGCGCATCCGGAGGGCGAAAACGGACAGGCGGCCGGTGGAGGGCAGCATCGCCCCGTAGAAGTATTCGGAGATCTCGCCGCAGGTATAGATATCGAAGAAATCATAGGGCCGGTATTCCAGCAGCCTGGCCTTGTCTCCGTCGCCTTCCCGGCGGAAGTAATCGATGGCCTGCTCCCGGCTCCAGTGGCTTTTCACGAAGGGCTGGTCCCTGGACACGATGTCCCGCATCATGCCTTCCAGCGCCTCCACGTCCGCGCGGGTCATCCGCAGGCCTTCCAGCTCGATATAGACCCCCTGGCCGATGGAATGTTCCACGCGCACCAGGTAGTCGGGGAACAGTTCCTTCGCCGCGATGAGCAGCACGAAGCGCAGGGAGCGCTCGTAAATCCTGCGCCCTTCCTCGTCCGGGTATTCAATCGGGGTAAGGACGGCGTCCATCGAAACCGTATCTCCCAGTTCCAGCACCGCCCCCTCGTGGAAACAGGCCAGCACGCCCGGGGCGGTATCCGGAAGCATCGACCGGACGATTTCTCCCACGGTCGCTGGCGCGTCAAACGTCCTGCGCTTGCCCAACATCGTAATCGTCATGCGGAAACGTCCTTCCCGTTTTGCTGCTTGACCTTCTGCGCCCACTGCAGGTGCTTGGTCCTGACGTAGGCGGGGCTTTGCTGGTCGCATAGGGCGGCGCGCCGGACGACGCGCCGTTTGCCCTGCGCGTCGATCTCCACCGTCAGGTCGACGAAAACCAGCCCGTGGTCCGGACAGTCCGCCAGCGCCCGCCAAGTCTGGCCGCGCATCAGGGCGTAGCCCTCCGGGATGCCCATGCGACGCCCGCACACAGGGCAGTTCGGGTTTTGGGCCGGCAGGCTGTCGATGGCCTGGCTGACATTGTCAAAGCGCAGCACGTCGGCCATCCCGTCGCGCTTCTCCCGGGCCGGGGTCAGCGTCCTGGCCTTCTGCGGATGGTCCAGCGCGGCCTGCGCGTCCGGGAAGCGCTGGAAAACCAGCGCGGTGTAATAGGCGTCGTCCACGGCGCTGTGGAAGGGGTGCTCCATGCTAGCCTCGATGCCGTGGCGCTTCATCGCGCTTTGCAGGCCCGCGCGGTTCTTGCCGGTTTCCTCCAGCGTCCCGTACAGCTTCTGCAGGTCGTAGACCGGCGGCATCTCGCGGCCTTCGCCCAGGTAGAAGACCAGGTTCTGCTGGAATACCGAGATGTCGTCGCAGCCCCAGGTCATCAGCCGGAAATCCTCCCCGCACCAGGCGACGAAGCGACCGAAAGCTTCCTCAAAACCCGGCGCGCCGTAGAGGTCCTCCTGCAGGATGCCGGTGATGCGCGAAATGCGCGGGTGCAGCTTCTTGTAACAGCCCGGTGCGATCAGCTGATTGAAGGAACCCACCATCCGGCGCTGCGCGTCCAGTTTGACGGCGCCAATCTGGATCAGGTCGAACATCAGTTTCCCCCCGGCTCGCTTGAACTGCGGGCTGCGGTGGGAGAGAGGCTGGTTCCATTCCAGGTCCATTACGATGTAGTGCAAGGGCTTCTCCGTTCAGTTGTTGTCATGCGCGTACCGGGCAGCCGATCGGCCAGCCAGGGCGCCCGTCGCAAAGGCGATGTGCAGGTTGAACCCGCCCGTCATCGCGTCCACGTCCAGGACCTCCCCCGCGAAATAAAGCCCGCGTGTCAGCCGCGAGGCCATGGTGGATGGGTTGACCTGCTTGACGGACACGCCGCCGCGGGTCACTACCGCTTCAGAAAAAGGCCGCAGGGCGGTAACGTGGACCGGCAGGCGCTTCATCAGCCCCAGAAGGGCCTCGCGCTGGAGACCGGACACCTGTCCCATCACGGTTTCCCCGTCGAGCCCGGCGATGCCGGGGAACAGGGCCGCCAGGCTGGATGGCAGATAGGAAGAAAGGACGCCGGCTACCCGACGCCGGCCGTTCTCCGCTACATCCTTCTGGAATCGCTTTTTCAGCGTTGCTGCGTCCAGCGCCGGCTTTAGGTCGATGAAGGCCTGCGCTCCCTCCGGGTCCGTCCCGGAGAGCAGGCTGCTGAGCGTCAGCGCCAGCGGGCCGGACATACCGTAGTGCGTGAATAGCAACTCCCCCTGCTCACGGAAGCGTCCCTTGCCGGGCCAAGCTGCGGAAAGCGCGACGTTTTTAAGTGTTAATCCCTGCACAGCGCGCATCCACTCGTCCCTTGTCACCAGCCCCGTCAGGGAGGGAAACCGGGGGGTTACCTCGTGCCCCGCCTGCTCCGCGAAACGGTATCCGTCCCCGGTGGAGCCTGTCAGCGGGTAAGACAAGCCCCCGGTCGCGACGACGACGGCTTTGGCATGGATATCCCTTCCGCTGTCCAGTCGGACGCCCGCGACGGCATCGGTTTGCGTCAGGAGGGAGGAAACACCCGCGCCCAGCCGGACGTCGGCGCTTTTCAGCCCGCCTGACAGCGCGCGCGTGACGTCCGAAGCCTTCTGGCTTTCGGGGAACACGCGGTTCCCGCGCTCCAGCACCGTGGGACAGCCCAGCCTGGCCAGCCAGTCCACCAGCGACGCGGGGCTTAAAGCATCCAGCGCGGCGTTCAAAAAGCGGGGATTGCGCGGCACATGCTCCAGGAACGCTTCCCGGTCGCAGATGTTGGTGACGTTGCAGCGCCCCTTTCCGGTGATATACAGCTTTTTCCCCAGCTTTTCATTGCGCTCCAGCAGCGTGACCCGGGCGCCGGCCTCCTGCGCGGACAGCGCGGCAGCCAACCCGGCGGGCCCGCCGCCGATGATCAGGACGTCAGTCGTTGAGGACATGTTCCAGGGCGGGGTAATAC
>JAPXQZ010000040.1:0-5969 GCA_033813835.1 Clostridia bacterium
CCGTCCTTATACCCCCAGACACAACGGCAAGGCGGAGCGCAGCTACAGGGAAGATGTCAAACGGTTCTACAGCCACAGAACCTTCTATTCCTACGAAGATTTTGCCAGGCAACTCGCTGCCTGGCAACCCCGGAGCAACCAGCTGCCGATGAGACTCCTTGGATTTTCTCCCCGGTGGAGTTCCTGCGCAACTACACTGTCCAACATGTTTGATTAACCTACATTGAATAATTGAAAAGCACACGAAGTTTTTCAAAGATTGTGAAAAAATTAGTGAAAATATTACAATTATATGATATAGTGTTAACGATTATTGAAATGATTGTGTCGAAGGAGCGCGCATGCAAAACAGGCTTTCACTTCCAGCTTCATGGTTTTTATCGGGCAAGTACAGAAAAACCACTTTGGACGCACGGCAGCGCGCGATACTGGATTGGGCGGAAGTGGATGATCACCATGCAGTGCTGGACGTGGATTGTGGAGAAGGAGAATTGTTGCTGCGCCTGAGAGAGCGATACAATCTGCGCGCTTGCGGCATGATAGCGCCTGATGAAACTAAGCTCTTAGTCGGTGAAACAGCAGGACAGGGGACTGAGATCCTCCGCGCGGACTGTACGGATATTCCTTGGAGGGATAACAGCTTTGATACCGTTTTCATTACAAGGGATTTGAGGATCAGCCGGCAGACGGACGCCTTCCTGCAGGAGGTAATCCGTGTCCTTAAACCGGGCGGAAGGTTGCTCGCCATCACAAAATGCCTGCTGCCGGCGCTCCTCTTCTGCAAGCGTGCTTCTCAAAGAAAAATCAGTGCCTCTCATTACTCGAACCCTTACGATTTGATGTATCGGTTTGAGTTGTGCGGTTTTTCCGATGTCACCATGCGTTTATCAAGGTTCCGTTTCGCGACGGTCATTGCCCGAAAGGCGGACCCCGTGCTGTTGACGGCAGTCCCGCGGCTCGCCGGGCAGGATTCGTGAGGACATGCAGGATTCCGGGATGAAGACTGGAACCGGACGAACCGGGCGCCGCATTGTGTTGTTGGCGGCGCTTATCTTATTGTTATCCACCATCCCTTTCCCAACAGCGACAGCGTCGGATGGCAAGATGGTGCGCGTATTGCTGGAGAGTTTGAAACTCTCAGATCGCATGACCATTGAAGTTTACGGAAGCTATCTGCTTGATAACCGTCTTGGCTTCCAGCGGGGGAGCCGGCTGGAAGTCTCCATTCGTTCCGGTAGGCTTTGGGTTCATTACGAAGGACTGGCCTACCGGGCGGAAGAACGATTTTTGTTGACACGCTACCAGCTTGCCGATCGGCAAATGGAGAACGGGCTACGGCTGCAGAGCGGGTTAAGTCTGTATACCGGAAGCTTGAGCGTCTCAATTCAAGACGGGCGTCTCCGTGCGATCATGGAGATTCCCATCGAAGAATACCTGCAGGGAGTTGTTCCCTACGAGATGGCGGACGAGTTTCCCCTTGAAGCCCTGAAAGCGCAGGCAATCGCTGCAAGAACCTATGCGCTCGCAAACCTAAAGCCAAAATCGGATTTCGACGTTGTCGACAGCGCCAACGACCAGGTGTACCGGGGATTGGATCCTTCAAAAACTAACGCGGTCCGCGCCGTCGTTGAAACCGCCGGTACCGTCTGCACTTATCATGGCGCGCTGGCCCAATGCTATTACACGGCCAGCAATGGCGGCCTGACTGAATCCGCTTACAACGCCTGGGGCAGGGAGAGAATTGACTACCTGCAGATTCAGGAAGATAAGTATGACCTAGAAAACCCCAGTAGCGAGGTCCGAAGCGCATCCATTCCAAAAAACATCCTGCCTGGCGGAACCAACCTCAACCCGCAGCTCTACGCTAGGCTCATGGCAGATCTGTCATTACGCCTGGGCGAATGGGGTTACCGGGCGGACGCGGGCACCTTTACACTGGACAGTATCCTGGGGATTACGCCACACACGTCCCGCTTCGGGGGGGATCAGGGGATCTTCAAGTGGATGCGGTTCGATTTGTCTGTAAGCGCCAGCGCACCTGTAAAAAAAGATAACGATTCGGAAATCTCCTACCAACAGGCGCCGCAATCGCCCGCGCCCGATGAGGCACCCAAGTTGACCTGGGGACCGCTTCTTCCACTCAAACAGGCAGTATCAATTGATCTGCCTGTTTTCCCGGATCTGGAAAGTATGCTGTCGCTTTCCATCAACGCAAACCAGAATGAACTGGTGCGCATCCAGGAAGAAAGCGAAGCATTCCGGATACTCTTTTCACGCTATGGACACGGCGTCGGGCTCAGTCAGCGAGGCGCTGAATGGATGGCGAAAACCTACGGATGGGACGCGCGTCAGATCCTCAGGTTCTATTATCCCGGCACCGCCTTGGAGCAGCGGGACACTGCCTACCATCTTCCTTCGCCAATACCCGAAGATTATTTATCCACCCCTGGTCCGATTCCGACGCCTTCGCCGCGGCCGACCCTGATGCCTCTGAGCACGTTAGGAAAAGCAGCGCGCATCGTGAAGGTCAGTGGAATCTCTGCAAGTTCAACGCTGAACCTGCGCCTGCAGCCGGACTTGTCGTCCGATGTCCTGATGCGATTGCAATACGGACAGAAACTGCAAGTCATACGGGAATTGCAGGACGGATGGCTGGAAGTTAAAACAGACGTTATTAAGGGGTTTGTCCGCTCCGAATTCGTAAGTGAAATGGAATCGCAATCAGAGTAAGCAGATGATAGTAATTACGGCGCTGACGTCATAAAGTCAGGATTCTAGCGCTCTGCCGCGAGTTCTCATGATTCCAACATAAAGCAAATAGGATCAATACTCGTATCACGAATGCGCGTTCAAACTTGTAACGCGGTTTCCGCATACTTATACTGGCGACATGAAATACCGGCAAAGCAGGAGGTTTGGAAATGGGTGGAATTTTTCAGAATGATATGCTGGAATTCATGGCGGAACTCCGCTTTAACAATAGCAAAGCATTTATGGAATCCCATCGGCAGGAATATATCAAGCGGATGCGGACGCCCTATTATGAGCTGATTGACGCCCTGGCCCCCGCGATGCATAGGATTGATCCGGAAATGGAGGTAAGGCCGTCCAAGGTTTTATCACGCATCTTTCGTGATACGCGCTATAGCCACGATAAATCACCCTACCGTGATCATCATTGGCTGGCCTTCCGTCGTCGGGGAGAGCCAAGGGAGCAGTCTGTCATGTATTGGTTTGAAATCCGTCTGGAAGCAGTCAGCTGGGGGCTGGGATACTGGGGAGAGAACAGAAATGCGCTGGACTTCCTGAGAAAACGAGTGGTGTCAAATCCCAACGAACTGATGGAACTGCTTCCAATTCTGAGAAAAAACTCCTTCGCTCTCGAAGGCGAGAAATACAAGCGTTTGTCAGTTCCGGATAATCTGCCGGAAGAATTAAAGCCTTGGTATCTCAGCAAGGAACTGTACCTGGTCAAGCAAAAAGCTGAAAGCCGATGGGCTTTTGAAGAGGGAATAGAGGAAAAGCTGGCCGCTGATTTTACGGCGCTCGCACCATTCTATCGTTTGCTGAGGGGCTGTTACGAGCTTGGAAGTTTATAATAGGACTTTATTAAATAACATACCTGGTTCTAATAAAAGATACTACGGTCTAATAGACTGCATTTATTGACGACGGGTTCTGGCGATCTTCAATGGCACTTCTCTGCTCGTTTTTACCCTTCTCAATCAAAACGTAGATATGGGTTTAAAAGACCGCATATATTTTCATCAGCAGATCCGGTGAATGTAAAAAGCCCTGTTCTGACTTGGAACGGGCTTTGTTCTATCGGCGGGCAGAGAAGAAGCTGAATGAATCCTATAAGGCGCGGTACACTGAAACAACCTTGCCCAGGATCTCAACTTCCCTCGTAATAATTGGCTGCATAGCGGCGTTCTCGGGCTGCAGCCGGAAATGCCCTTTTTCTTTGAAGAAGCGTTTGACGGTCGCGTCTCCATTCAGCATAGCGACGACAATGTCCCCATTGTTCGCGTGGCTTTGCTGTCTGACAACCAGGTAATCCCCATTGAGGATTCCAGCCTGGATCATGCTGTCTCCCCGGACGAGCAGCGCGAAATAATCGCCGTCTTTCAGCAAAAACTCTGGAATTGGGAGCGTTTCGGAAATGCTTTCCTCGGCGAGGATGGGACTGCCGGCAGCAACAGGTCCAAGAAGCGGCAGGAAACGTACGGATTTGCCGTCTCTTGATTCCTCATTTTTCATGACTGCCATGGCGCGCGGCTTCATGGAATCCCTGCGAAGCGCACCCTGCCGCTCCAAACGCTTTAAATGCCCATGCACGGTCGAAGTGGATTTCAGACCGACCGCGTCGCAAATTTCCCGGACGGAGGGGGGATAACCGTTTTCTGCAATCTGGCTCTGAATGAAGGCCAGAATCATGCCCTGGGTTTCGCCATGCTTTCGCTTTCCCTGCTGATTCAACGCGGTCATGGTGCCCCTCCAATTCGTGATGCGCGATTGTAACATGAAAACGCAAAGATAGCAAACATATGTTTGCAACTTTGGAACAGATCTACGGAAGAGGACGTCAGTTGCACCTAGGAATTATCATCCTCTGGCTGTTTTCCTATTCCTACCTCGGGAAGACGGATGCGCTTGGCGGCCTCCCGACGCTTGGCGTCGGACATGGCGGCATAGTGTTTTCGGGTTGTGTTGACGTCTGCGTGCCCCAGGGTGTCCGCAACGAGGTAGATATCGCCTGTCTCCTGATACAGGTTGGTTCCGAAGGTGCTGCGGAGTTTGTGCGGGCTCAGCCTTTTTTTCAGCGGGGCGCCAAGCAGCGCGTACTTCTTGACCAGGTTTTCAACGGCCCGTTGCGTGATGCGGCGCTTCTGCAGGGACAGAAAAAGGGCGTGCTCGTGTCCTTCCGCGGGAGTTACCTGCGTGCGCTCAGACAGATAAGCTTTCAACAGCTTTGCAACGACATCAGGGAAGTAGAGGATACTCTGGTTTCCGCCTTTCCGGGTGACCAGGAAGGATTGATTGGAAAAATCCAAATGGTCAAGGTCCAGGCCGACAAGCTCGCTGACCCGGATACCTGTTCCTAGGAACATCATGACGATGGCCATATCCCGCGCCCGGGTGTTGCGCAGGTATGCCTGCTGTGTCTTTGAAAATCCGGTTCCGTCTTCAATCGCCTCCATCATTTTTTGAATCTCTTCCGTCTCCATATAAAGAATCGGCTTGCTATGCCTCTTGGGCATCGCAACCAAGACCGTCTGATTGGCGGGAATCAGTTCGTTCCTGAAAAGATAGTCAAAAAATGAACGCACAGAACTCAGCTTTCTCATGATGCCCAACTCCCTGTTTTGGACCGCGACCTGCCCGTCGCTCATGCCCGCTGGCTGGTCGATGTTAGGGCGGTAATAAAACTGGAGGTAGTCCTGGAAACCTTCCACGTGCCTCGCGGATACAAGACGCATATGCTCCGGTCCCATCAACGAGGGTTCTACCCCCTCAAACGCCGATTCTTCCTGACTGAGATAACGGAAAAAGAGACGAAGGTCATAGGCGTAAGCCTGACGCGTCAGCGCGCTGGTAATCTGGGAGATGGAACGGAAATAATCGGTGCACAGCTGCGGAAGCGCCAGTTGAAGCTCCCGAAGTTTTTCCGATGCTTTTTGTGTGGAAGCGTTGTGGTACGCGACGCGTTTCAAGGCATTCTCCTGTCCATTAGGTAGTACTAATTATACCGTATGTGCGCCGGTTGGGCAAATGACAGGAAGCTCCATGTAAGATATGGAACAAAATATTGACATTGTTATATTTGGTTGTTATAGTATGTCAACCAGACTGAAGGAGGAAGCAATGCCAACGTCCGCGCTGTTTCAGGTTCCAGCCGA
The DNA here is from genome assembly GCA_033813835.1 of Clostridia bacterium. Taxonomy (GTDB): domain Bacteria; phylum Bacillota; class Clostridia; order Christensenellales; family Aristaeellaceae; genus UBA6115. The sequence continues at coordinate 5,901 of JAPXQZ010000040.1, forward strand.
GCAGGGAGAGAAACCTCCCGTATCCGTAGAGGGACCTCATCTTCCCGACGCGCTGGCCGCGGCCAGCGG
>JAPXQZ010000040.1:5979-10003 GCA_033813835.1 Clostridia bacterium
GGCCAGCGGTCTTTGGATTGCATCCGCCGGCTCCGCGATGCTGACGGGTGGCACCTATCCGCTCATCGCGCAAAGCGACTGGCTCCTCCTGATGTGCCAGAGCGGCTCGTTTACCTTGAACCTTAACGAATTGCGGGTACGAAACCGCGAATGCTGCATGATACCGCCGCGCACCGCGGAGGCGCTGATGCAGGTGGATCAGGAGGCCCGTATAATCTGGATGACTTTTGGCGGACCGTTGGCGAAGGATTTCATGCTGCTGATGGGCGCGCTGCCACACCGGGTCATGAAACAGGGTGCTTTGCCGTCGCAGTTGAAACTCGGGAAACACATCGTACAGGCTGTTGTGCGGATTGCCTCCGCCAAGGAGGCTTCGTCCGCCCAGCTGCAGCAGCTGCTCTGGGGTCTGCTGGCTTCTCATTCCGGTCAGCCCGTCGCGATGGACGCCGTGCTTTCGCATGAGATTTCCAAAGTGATTGACGCGATGCGGAAGAACCAGTACAAAGATTCCTTTTCCCTCAGTGATATGGCCAGCCTCAGTCGGATGCCCGTTGAAACCTTCCGCAAGCGGTTTGTATCCGAAGTCGGGATGCCGCCGCAGAGCTATCAGCTCTTCTGCAAGATGGAACGGGCGAAAACATTGCTCAAGGAAGGGATGACTGTTCGCCAGGCCGGCATTGAGGTCGGCATGGAGGATCCATACCACTTTTCCAAGACGTTCAAAAACATTGTTGGTATGAGCCCTTCCCACTATACGAAGACGACCCTGGCGCGGTGAAACTCCCCTTAAGCGAACTGGATGCGCAGTCCTTCAATGCCCTTCAGCTGGCATTTATCGGAGACGCGGTATATTCCCTGTTGACCCGGCTGAAGAGCCTGGACGAGGGGACGGGCGTGAAGGGGATGCACCTGTCCGCCACGTCCAGGGTCAACGCGTCCGCCCAGGCGGAAACCCTGGCCGCCATATCCGATCTGCTTACGCAGGACGAACAGGGTATCGTAAGGCGAGGGCGCAACGCGCACCCAAAGCACCACGCGCCGCGCTCGGCGTCAACTGCGGATTACAGCGCGTCCACAGGCTTTGAAGCGCTGATCGGATACCTGTACCTGACCGGACGGGCGGACAGGATCGAGGCGCTCATCGGCCTTCGTTTTCCGCCGCATGCGGAGTCATCCGCCGGGTAGCAGCCTGCCCGGGGGAGAAATCCCAGAAACATCGGAACTAACTGTGTTTCCCACGTTCCATAAGACTTTGCGTGCCTACGGGATTCAAAAGCAGGAAGGCTGCAGCGAAGAAAAAAACAAAGGGAGAAAACCTCCCCGAAAGGTGAACCATGGCTAACGAAAACAAGCGCGGGGGCAAAACCTCCCCTACAAGTCAAGTCCCTGCCGGACGGCAACGGAGAACAAGCCCGATCGCGGGCAAACAAGCGGGGGAGAACTTCAGCAGATTCAAGCAGCCCAGTTCAGGGAGACAACGGCAAAGCCAGGCGCCAAGACCGTCGAATGCGGACTTCAACCCGGCTCCAAACAAAGAAGCGGCATGGGGGAATCCGCGGCAGAAACCAGACGGTCAGAGAACAGCCATGGAAGGCGGCCGGACTGAAGGGTTCAGGCCTTCGGGGCCGTCCAGAGGACGCCCGTTCAATGATAGCCGATACCGCGGCAAGGCCGTCAAAGGTGACTTGTTCGGCCGCCAGCAGGAAACCCGGGTTTCACCTGCCTCCCTCCGATTCGGGCCGGAAAGCCGCCCGTTCCAGGCAGCGCCGGTGGTTCCGCAGCGGCCAAATCGACAGCAGCCGGGCGGTGCCGTTGGGACAGATGCCAGGACGCCGGTTTCCGCCGCGCCATCTCCCGTTGATTACGCCGAAGAAACAGTATCCGCCATCCTGCTGACGGGCCGCAACCCAATCCGGGAAGCCATCAAGTCGGGGCGCGATTTGGAAAAATTGATGATCAGCAAGGGAGAATTGTCCGGTTCCGCCCGCGAAATCGTTAGCCTCGCAAAGAAAGCGGGCGTCATGATCCAGTCGGTGGAGCGCTCTCGGTTGGATCAATTGGCGAAAAACCACCAGGGGATGATTGCCTTTGCCTCGGCGTACGCGTACGCCAGCGTGGAAGACATCCTGCAGACGGCGAAAGACGCCAACGAGGAGCCCTTTATCATCCTGCTGGACCAGGTTACCGACCCGCACAACCTGGGCGCCATCATCCGCTCGGCCTCCTGTGCCGGCGTTCATGGCGTCATTGTGCCCATGCATCGTGCGGCAGGGCTGACGCCCGCGGCCGTAAAATCGTCCGCGGGGGCCGTGGAGTATGTGAAGGTTGCCCGGGTTACCAACCTGAACCAAACGATCAAGTCCCTTCAAAATAAGGGCGTCTGGTGCTACGCGGCGGATCCCAAAGGCGAGGATTACCGGAGAGTCTCGTTCTCCGGGCCCTGCGCGCTGGTGATTGGAAGCGAAGGAGAGGGGGTCAGCCCCCTGACCGCATCCCTGTGCGATAAAACCGTGAGCATTCCGATGAGCGGCCCGATTTCGTCCCTGAACGCTTCCGTCGCCGCAAGCCTTCTGATGTTTGCCGTACACGGAATCAGGCACCCGGCGTAACGCCCCGCTTAGCCTGTCCATAAAGGTGCCCTTCCCCTGGCGCGAGATGCGGCGAAATGACGGGAGATGCGGGAGGGAATTGGTGCAGCACGAGATGAAGAGGCCAAGAACTCGTTGAATGACGGCGGTGCTCATGCTGGCATTCCTTTTGGTCTGCGCGCAGATAGGGGATGGGCGGATGGAAACGCAGCCTAAATGGGGTGTTTTTTCCTGGAATCAGGAAAACGCGAAGGATTCAAGCGCACGGGAAGCGATGCTTGACGCAATGGTTCAGCTGGGGATATCAGAAATCTGCCAGGAAATGGATTCCGCTTCGGCGCCTTCCTTTCTACAGCGCGCGAACGAGTTGGGTCTTGACGTTTTCCTGCTTGCCGGCAGGCCGGAATGGGGCTTGCAGCGAAACGGGAAGAACATGATTGCGCAGGTAGACCGGGCCGCGGCTATGGTTTCCGAATGGGGCGACGCAGGCCCCAGGGGGCTGGTACTGGACGTGGAGTCTTACCTGACGGACGAATACCAAAGGAACCCAAAGGCCGCAATGAACCGCTTCCTGGACGCGCTGCGAAAAACGTACGCGCGCGCTTGAAAAAGAAATCAGCCTGATTGTCTGCATCCCTTACTTCTATGACGAAAAGGGTTTTGAGGATAACCTTGCCGCTATCATCGCCCAGGCCAGCGACGGAGTCGCCATCATGAACTATAGGAAATCGGACGAACCCGGCCAGGTTGAAACTGAACTGGCCATCGCGTGGCAGGCGGGAAAACGCGTCATTCATATCTATGAACCGCAGCCGCCCGGTACGCACGATCTGACGGAGCGAAACACCTACCATGGGGACGGCCTTGAAGCCGTGGGGGAAAGCGCGGCGCGTTTGCAGTAATACTTCGGTTATGAGCGGCTGGATTTGGCCCTGCACGAGGTCTCCAGTTTGCTTGAGCTGGTGGGAAAAGAATAGAGGAAGCGTCTTCTATACTCATACCGAAGTCCGCGCCTGGAATCCCCACCTGCTCTTTGCCGGCCGGGCTTCAGACGGTATCGGCGGATTGCATGCAGAAATCCCGGTGTTTCCGCCGTTTGAATCCATTCCCGATGTTGACAAAGCATTCTTGCTTGTATAAGATGCTTAAGGTATCCGCGCTTCGCGGGTGTAGCTCAATGGCAGAGCTCCAGCTTCCCAAGCTGGTCACGTGGGTTCGATTCCCATCACCCGCTCCACAAGCCCATTGCGGTTCGCCGCATTGGCCGGACGCCGGTTATCCGGCAGAATGAGCCGGTTTTTGTCCGGCAAGAAAACCGTAAAATTCAGGAGGAAGACGACCCATGGCGAAGCAGAAGTTTGAGCGCAACAAGCCGCACGTAAACATCGGCACGATCGGCCACGTGGACCACGGCAAGACGACGCTGACGGCGGCGA
>JAPXQZ010000041.1:0-9925 GCA_033813835.1 Clostridia bacterium
CCAGCCGGATACCCGTCTTCAGTTTCCCCAGTTCCGGGCTGTCGGGCAGCGCGAAAACCCGCGCGCCGCCGGTCGCCTGCCTTGCCATCGCCGCCTCGCCCGGGCAGAGCAGTCCGTCCAGGAACACCACCCGGTCGTACCGCGCGAAGGGGAGGGACCAGTCCGGCGACAGCACCAAGGCGTTGAAGCCCCGCGGATCGGGCGCGCTGCCCAGCGCGGCTGCAGCGCCCTCCAATTCTGCATAGATACGGTTCGCCGTATCCGCGCTGCGCGCGGCCAGCAGCGTGCCGCGCGCGCCTTCAAGGGATGGCGGCGCCTGGACAATCGCAGCGGATTCGTTCCCGTATCCGGTAACCGCACAGGCCGCCAGCGTCTTTAAGGCTGCCAGGGCTTCCCGGACAGGCTCTCCGGTAAAGGCGCTCTTGCCGGGCAGCAAGGCGCGCACCTTCAGCTGGGCGGTGACGCGGCCGTTGAAGTCGTTCTCTTCCACCGCGCCGACCAGGCACAGTTCCCGGGGCAGACTCCCGTCCAGATCACCCTGATTGAAGGCGATTCCCTCCCGCACGGCGCCTTTCTGTGCGACGGTCAGCCGGAGGTGGGCGCCGGACGAACCCACCGTGCGGGAACTGATCAGGCTCAGGTTTTCCATCAGGAAAAGCGGCGAGGGGTTCCCGATGCCGAACGGCGAAAAGCGGTTCAGCTCCCGCGCGGTTTCCAGCGTCACGTCGTCCAGGCTTAAGGGGACGTCATAGACGGTTTCGGGAATCAAGTCCTCCCCATCCAGCTGCGCGCGCACCGCACGGTCAAACCGCTCCTTCAGCATGGCCAGGTTTTCCCTTTTCAGGGCGAGGCCCGCCGCCATCCTGTGCCCGCCGAAACGGGTGAGCAGGTTCGCGCAATCCTTCAGCGCCTGATACAGGTCGACGCCGCCTGCGGAACGGCCGGAGCCTGTCAGTTCCTCCTCTTTCAGGGTCAGCGCCAGCACGGGATAATTCCAGCGTTCGGCCAGCTTGCCGGCAACCAGGCCGACTACGCCGGGGTTCCACCCCTCCCCCGCCACGACGATGCTGCGTACTTGGGACAGGTCGGCTCCCTGCAGTTGGACGGACGCCTCCCTGAGTACCCGGGTTTCCACGCCCCGCCGCTCGCGGTTGAGCGCGTCCAGCCGCTGCGCGAGCTGTTCCGCCTCCACGGGGCCTGGGGTCACCAGCAGCTGCAGCGCATCGGACGCTGTCGACAGCCGCCCGCCGGCGTTCAGGCGCGGCGCCAGCTGGAAGGCAACCTGTTCCGCGGAGACCGGCGCTCCTTCCTTGATGCCGGCGGCCCGCATCAGCGCCTGCAGGCCCGGCCTGCGGGTCTTGCCCAGGGCGCTCAAGCCAAGCGCTGTCAGGACGCGGTTTTCACCGGTCAGGGGAACCAGGTCCGCGATGGTCGCGAGGGCAGCCAGGTCGAGACTTTTGGCAGCCGCTTTCTCGCCCAAAAGGGCGCAGGCCAGCTTCCAGGCGATGCCCGCGCCGCACAAGGGGGTCGCCTCCGCATCCGGCAGCAGCGGATGAATCAGCGCATCTGCCGCAGGAAGAACCTCCGGCAGCGCATGGTGGTCGGTGATGATGACCCGCATACCCAGTTGTTTTGCGCGCTTCGTTTCTGCCTCCCCTGTGATGCCGCAGTCCACCGAGATGAGCAGCTGCGCCTGCCCGGCCAGGCTTTCCACTGCATCCAGGTTGAGCCCGTACCCTTCCGACTGCCGGTCGGGGATGTAGGAGAAGGCGCGCACGTCCAGCGCTTCCAGCGCGTCCAGCAGGATGGCGGAGGCGCAGATGCCGTCGGCGTCGTAATCGCCGTAGACCGCGACGGACCACTTCTCCGCCGCAGCCTTTTGGATGAGGGCGCAGGCCGCGTCCATACCGGAGAGCGCGAAAGGGTCGCGAAGCTGATCCAGGGAAGGATTCAAAAATTGCGCGGCGCCCTCCGGATCCCTGACGCCGCGGGCATACAGCAGCGACGCCAGGAAATCCGGATAACCCGGAAGGCGGAAAGGCTGGGCGCGCATGGTCAGTTTTCTCATGTTCTCCTTGACGGGTACAAAAGAGCGCTTTCCCGGCCCGGGAAAGCGCTCGGGCGGATTACTTCCGGCCTTTGCGCCGCGGCGTGACAGCCGCCCACAGGTAAGGAGTAATCAGGCGGGAGGACAGCAGGGCGGCGACGAGGCCCGCCAGAAGCGGGAGGGCGGCGCCCAGCAGGGTCAGGTTTCCGGAAAGGGCGAAGGCCAGAATGAACAGCGCCGAGACCGCCACGGTTACCCTGCACAACGGGCGGACGGCTGAAATCGCCTGGCGGGCGACGTCCTCGCGGCTCACCTCCCGCTGGGATACGCTGCGGCTGATGACGCGCGCCTCACGAATGACGGGAACGGTCAGGCAGTAGGTAAACGCTAGGCTGCCCGTGATCAGCGCAGGCGCGGCGGAGGCCAGCCCGAACAGGTTGCTCAGGAGGCTTGACAGCGCCAAGGTCAGCAACTGATCGTGAACGACCGCCGCCAGCAGCGCCAGGGCGCCGGCCAGGTCATACCGGATCCATCCGAAAATGAAGGAGACGACAGCCGCCGCTAGGATGGCCGCCCAAAGCTGGTGGCAGGACAGGGTTGTGCCCGCGCCGAAATTGAACTTCATGCCCAGCCCGGCCAATGCCAGGACCAGGGCCAGCACCGCTATCAGGGCGGAGAAGACAAGCGCGCCGACCGCGTTTTTGCTGATATGCATTTCAGCCCTCCTTCCCAAGGGTTCGTTTGGCGGCGTACAGCTCCGTCCGGCCGCCGAAAAGGTTGATGGCCTCGTACAGGGCAAGGCGGAGGGCTAAATGGGTCACGACCAGGCCCAGCAGCAGGCAGATGGCGAACACCTCGCTGAAGAGCTTGATGGCGCCTCCGTCTACGATGATGAGCACCACCGCGGTGACGGCCAGCCCGACGTAGACGTCAAGAGACGCGTGTCCGCGGCCGGCATAAGAATCTTTCAGCGCCTGGCGCACGGAACGCCCGTGCAGGACGTCTTCCCTCATGCCCAGCAGCAGGTTTGCCATCGCGAAGACGCTGACCAGCCACGAGAGCCAGATGGCGGCCAAGGTCAAAACCGTATAGCCCGCGCCGATGAGCGCGGCGAAGAAGTAGGAAAAGGCCAGCTGGACCAGCAGCATCCAGGCGGCCGCCAGCCCGGCAAGCCGGAAGCAGACGATGAAGAACGCCGCTGCCAGGATGAACAGACAGGTCAGCGCGATGATAAGCGCGCGCCGCGCCCCCGCCCCGTGCAGGGCGGCACCCGGCTCGCCCGCGCCCTGCAGGGTCACCGCAAAAGGCAGCGCGCCGGAGCGGAGCAGGATGGCGTTTTCCCGAGCGGCGTCCAGCGTAAAGTTGGGAATGGACACGGCGCCTTCCGTCAGCGGGGTGGAGATGGAAGGATTGGAAAGCGTGACGCCGTCGCGCAGCAGCATGATGCTTTTGCCAAGGAGCTCGGTGGATTTTTCTCCGAATATTTTCTTTCCCTCCGCATCAAACTGGAAGGAGAGCGCGTAGTTCGTGCCGGACTGATCCGCGTATCCGAATCCCGCCGAGGTGATGTGGCTGCCGTTTAAAAACACCTTGCCTTCGGGGTCTGCGAACGTAAACTCGCCGCGGATACCCAGCAGGTTTCCCAAAAACGCGGTGTCCGCGCTTTTGGGTAGCGTGACCACCAAGTTCCCCTCCGGGCTGACCGCAACGGCCGCATCCGTCCATCCCAGGTCATTCAGGCGCTTCGCGGTGACACGAGCGGATTCCTTCAAGGCGTCCTCCCCCGGCGCTTCCCCGGACGGGACGGGGACAAATGTCTGTACCACAGTGTCGCCTAATCCCGCGCCGGGTACGAGCGCCTCCTGCCAAGCGGTGCTGCCGCCGGGCACCGGCAGCCAGGGCAGCAACCGGTAAAGCCCCTGGGAATCCATATTGCGGCCCGTGACGCCCAGGACGAGGAAGACCGCCGTCAACGCCAGCGCAACGACGAGCACAACCGCCGATACCGCCTTGCGGTTGACGGAGCGCTTCTTTTTAACTTCTGTCTGTCTTGCCATATCAGTTATCCGTTTCTCTCTCTGTGTATTTTATCGGCGCGGAGGGGAAAACCTACCCCGCGCGGCCTGACAGATGAAAGGCATAGTAACAGGACACCCGGTAGGAAAGGCGGGACGCTCCGTCATCCGCTGCGACGTGCCGCCGTGAAAGCGCGGGCGAATGAAGCGCCCAGACCGCGGCTTTGCCGATCAGAATCGGCCGAACCTTCGCGACAGCGCCATCCCCCTTGCCCGATGCCTGGATGAAAGGAACCTCCGCCCGCTGCGCGCGCGGCGGCGGCTGCGGAACACCGCCATCTACCATCAAACCCAGGAGCAGGAAGGTGGCCGCGCACAGGAAACCCAGCAGCAGCAAGCGTTTGAGCATGGGGCCTCCTTTCGCGCGTTGAAGCCATTATAGCCGCAATCCCAAAGGCTGTAAAGCAAAACAGCCTTGACGGCGCACAGCCGGCACGCCTACAATCCGGGGGTATGGCAGGCGGAATGAAAACGGCGCTGGTGACCGGCGGTTCCCGCGGAATCGGCGCCGCCCTGGTGAAACAGCTTTGCGCGGACGGGTATCGCGTCGCTTTCACCTATTGTCACAGCAAAGCCGAAGCCGAGGCGCTGCGGGTGCAAACCGGGGCGCATCCAATCCGTGCGGACCTGTCCTGCGAGGAGGAAGCCGCGGGGCTGGCGACGGAGGCGCTGCTTTTGCTGGGGCACCTGGACGCGGCCGCCTTCAGCGCGGGGGTGAGCTATACAGGGCTGCTGGCAGATATGGCCCCCGCCAATTGGGACGCGCTGTTCGCGGTCAATCTCCGCGGCGCCTTCCTGTCCGCTCAGCCCGTCATCCGCCACATGGTTTCAAGAAAAAAAGGCAGCCTGCTGTTTACCTCCTCAGTCTGGGGCGTATCCGGCGCCTCCTGCGAGGCGGCGTACGCCGCCAGCAAGGCGGGGCTCATCGGCCTTTCACGTTCCCTCGCCGCGGAACTGGGCCCCAGCGGCATCCGGGTTAACTGCCTGGCACCCGGCGTCATCCGGACGGACATGCTCAAAGGCTATACCCCGGAGGAACTGGAGGATCTGGCCAGCCGTACCCTGCCAGGCCGGCCGGGAAGGCCGGAGGAGGTCGCCGCCGCCGCGGCTTTTCTGTTGGGCGACGAAGCGTCCTACATCACAGGACAAGTCCTGGGCGTAGACGGCGGCTTCACCTGAGGATTGCGCTGCCGCGCATAAGCGCCATCCGTTGTGCAAAAAATAGAAAACCCGGGACTTGCTCCCGGGTTTTCATTGTCTTCCACTCATCGCAGCCGCGCGGATTGCCGGCGCGGGCGGGCTGCGTCACTCCTCCCGCCTGTTTTCCTTCATCAGGCGGGTCAACTCGTGCATGAAGGTGGGAATGTCCGTGAACTGGCGGTATACCGAGGCGAAGCGGATATAGGCGACCTCGTCCAGGCCGCGCAGGGCTTCCATCACCATCTCGCCAATTTGGTGGGTGGTGATTTCCTGCTGCATGCTGTTGTAGGCGAACTGCTCAATCTGGGCGACGATGGCGTCGATCTGCCGCGCGGTGACCGGGCGCTTGTGGCAGGCGTGGATGATGCCTTCCCGGATTTTGCCGGAATCGAACAGCTCGCGCGTCTGGTCTTTCTTGACGACCAACAGTTGGACGGTTTCCACCTTCTCGTAGGTGGTGAAACGCTTGCCGCAGGAGATGCATTCCCGCCGGCGCCGGATGCTGGCGCCGTCATCGGTGGGGCGGGAATCAACCACCCGGCTGTCCTCAGAATTGCAAAACTGGCACTTCATCGGCTCACGTCCTTGGCGTTTTGGATAATTATACCGTTATCGCCTCTGTTTGTCCACGCCGCGCCAGGGGGCGTGCAGCCAGTCAAGCCAGTCTCCGACGTCCATGCGGTAGACTGCCTGCAGATTTTCCGCGTCCAGCGCTTCTTCCACGGCGCCAAACGCCCTGACGGCGCCCTGGTCCATCAGCAGCGCATGGCTGCCGTAGCGCCTGGCCAACTGCAGGTCGTGCACGACGGACAACACGGCGCGGCCGGGGGTCAAAAGCCACCGGTGCACCAAGTCGAAAATCATGCGCTGGTATGCCAAGTCCAGGTGGCTGGCCGGCTCGTCCAGCATCAGCAGCGGCGCGTCCTGGGCGAACACGCGCGCCAGAAAAACCCGCTGCAACTCTCCGCCCGACAGGGTGAGCACGCTGCGTTCCTCCATCCCCGCAAGTCCGCAGAAGGACAGCGCTTCTTCGATTTTTTCACCGCCATCCGGGTCCCCAGAGGAGAAAAATCCGCGGTGCGCGTAACGCCCCAAGGCAACCACTTCTCTGACCCTGAAGGCGCCGCCCAGCGGATTTTGCTGGGGCAGGGTGGCCGCCAGTCGGGCAAAGGCCCGCGGGGACAGATGCCGGGCGTCCTGCCCGGACAGCAGGATCTGCCCCACCGACGAAACCGTTTGGGCGATGGCCTTCAGCAGCGTAGACTTCCCCGCGCCGTTGGGCCCGACAACCATGAGCCACTGACCGGACTGCAGGCTGAACGTGGCGTCCGACAGAGCGACGCTTTTCCGATAGCGGACGCCGAGCCCCTGAACGGACAGCATCAGGAAGCCCTCCGGCGGCTGCGGGCCAGGATGACGACGAAGAAAACCGCCCCGATCAGGCTGGTCACCACGCCCAGGGGGATCTCCACCGGGCTGAGCAGGGTACGCGCCAGCAGATCCGCCAGCATCAGGAAAACGCCGCCCAGCACGGTGGAGGACGGGAGCAGCCGCCGGTGGGCAGGCCCGGTCAGCAAACGGGTAATATGCGGAATGACCAGCCCCACGAAGCCGATGGAGCCACCGATGGAAACGCATACGCCAATAAGCAGGGATACAGACACCATGACCGCCAGCTTGGCCCGCCGCACTGGCACCCCGACGTAGCGGGCGCTGTCCTCCCCCAGGGAGAAAGCGTCCAGCTCGCGCGCGTGGGCGAACAGCACCACACCGCAGACCAGCAGCGTCGCCAGCAGCAGCAACACCTCCCCATAACCGGTCCCTGAAAGGGAGCCCAGGGTCCAGAAAGTCAGGGACCGCAGCCTGGCACCGGAAAAGGAAATCAGCAGGCTCATGAGGGACCCCGCGAACATGGTGAAGATGACGCCGATCAAGATGATGATGCCGGTGGACAGGCTCCGGTCCAGCGCGAAGGCCAGCGCCAGCACCAGCGACAGGGACAGGAAGGCGAAGGCAACCGCCAACACCGCCGTACCCGCGAAGGGGATTCCCGGCAGGCGAAAGCCCAGCAGGATCGCGAGCATGGCGCCCAGGGACGCGCCGGAGGAGACCCCCAGGGTCGCGCCGTCTGCCAGGGGATTGCGGAGGAGCCCCTGCATCGCCGCGCCGCAGAGTGACAGGGCGGCGCCGGTCAGCAGCACGCTGAGCACGCGGGGCAGACGGACGGTGAGGATTATGACGGCTTCCTTGTCCGTCCCGAAGGCTTTTCCCGCGAGGGCACCCAGGAGCACATCCGCGGTTTTGCCGATGGGCACGTTGACGCTGCCCAGGGCAACGCACAGGAGAACGGTAAACGCGATGAGCAACAGCAGACCCAGCGCGCGCGGTAGGGGAGACAGGCTCCCCGCCCAACGCGGCCGGCCGGCTGGTTTGTGTTGGGCCGATGAATCAGGTTCCTGGCTATTCCCCATAGACAAACGCGTACAGGTTTCGGGCGGCCTCCACAAGGCGGGGGCCCGGACGGGTGATTTCGTCGGCGTTCGCGTTGTAGACCTTGCCGTCCTTGACTGCCTTGACCTGCGCCCAGTTGGGACGCGAGAGAACTTCCTCATCGGGCTTCAAGCCGCTGCCGAAGTACATCGCGGTGGTGACGATATAGTCCGGATCGCGCGCGATGACCTGCTCCTCGGAGACGCCCTGCCAGCCCGAAAGGTCGGAAAAGGCGTTGGTCAGGTTCAACAGCGCCGCGATTTCATCCATGAAGGTGTCCTTCCCCGTCGTCCACAGGCCGTACTCCAGGGGAGAAGCCTCGAAATACACGACGCCGCCCTGGCGGCCCTCCGCCTTTTTGGCAAGTTCAGCAAAGCCAGCCTTCATCCCGTCGACGACCTTCTCGGCCTCCTCCTGGTGTCCGGTCAGCTCCCCTAGCATCCCGACGGCTTCATAGACGCCCTGGATCGTCTGCGCGTCGCTGACCACGACGGCAATTCCGGCTTCCTCCAGCTTTTTGGCGTCCTCCTCCCGCTGCCCCATCTTCGCCATGACGACCGCGTCCGGCTCCAAGGCGATGATCTGCTCCAGGTTGATTTCAAACCCGGACTGCACGGACGGGATTTCCAGCACCTCCGCTGGATAGTTGCAATACTCCCCGCGGCCGACCAGCAGATCCTGCGCGCCAATCGCGTAGAAGATTTCGCAGTCCGCCGCCTGCAGCACGACGACGCGGCGGACCTGGGGCGGCAGGCTGACGTTCCGGCCCGCCATGTCGGTAAAAGATGCGGATTGCGCAAAGGAAAGCAATGGCAGCAGCATCAGAAGGGCAAGGAATAGGATCTGGGCACGGCGTTTCATATGGGTTTCCTCCTCCAGTTGATCAAGCGAACAAAAACGGGCGGTTCCCAAGCAGGAACTGCCCGCAGGCTTGATTACGCCGGCGCATCCCACCCCAGGAACCATGCGTGCATCCAGGTCTCCCGGCTTGGCCTCATCCTCGCGGACGCCTTCCCGCTTTCGCAGTGGCTGAGTGTCCGTCCGTCAGCTTCACGGTTACTGGGTTAGCGCGGAATTTCCATCCGTCTTCCCTCGGCGCCCCCCGGGCGCCGCGCTTTCGCAAATGCACGCGCCGATTCACTTGTCGGGGGAAGTATATCCCTTTCCACCCACCCCGTCAATGCGACCGGGAAAAAGCGCGCAAAGGGAAAAACCGGCTCCGAAAAGGGAAAAGCCGGCCCCGAAAGTGTTTGACGCCTCCGCCGGGGCATGCTACAATGCCACTCGCCGGTTTGACGGCCTGCCAATATAGCTCAGTTGGTAGAGCAGCGGTTTCGTAAACCGCAGGTCAAGGGTTCGAGTCCCTTTATTGGCTCCACGAGGTGTAGCGCAGTTTGGTAGCGCGTTTGGTTCGGGACCAAAAGGTCGCAGGTTCAAATCCTGTCACCTCGACCACATGAATACAAGCGGATACACTGCGTGACCGAATTCGATAACAACTGGTATGAGTATGTCGAATACGGCACTACGAATCCGTTGACTATTTTGCTGCAGAGAAATGGATTCTCTCGCGAAGCGGCTACATACAAACGGCAGCATCGAACTGATTATGTGGTTGAAGATGGAGGTGCCAGTAGCTTAAGACTCAAGAGTTCGCTGCTGCAATGCGGCAATACCAGCGTCGAATCAGAAGCGGCAAAGATATAATACAATGTCCCCGGACTGTTTATTGAAGAATAAGCAGAAACCCGTGCAAGAAAGTCCTGCTCGCAGAGAGAGGTAAAGACTTAAATGACTTTATTAAAGTCCATTCGGTGTCAGAATAATGAGGTGAAATATGGGCAATGCGGAAATAATGCTCGACACAAAACTTGTTGGTGAAATTGAGGGGCACTTTTCAGTTTCTTCATATCAGCGTGGATACCGCTGGGGTGAGGCAGAAGTGGTTCGTCTCCTTGACGATATTTATGCAACCGATGGAAAAAGAAACTATTGCCTTCAGCCGGTTGTAGTTAGAAAAAATGACGATAAGTTTGAGGTTATCGATGGCCAGCAACGTTTGACCACAATCTATCTTATCTATCGCTACATGAACCAGGCAAGCAACGGCTTT
>JAPXQZ010000042.1:0-9902 GCA_033813835.1 Clostridia bacterium
CGCAAGCGCGAGCATTACGAGAAGCCCAGCGTAAAGCGCAAGAAGAAGGCGGAAGCCGCGCGAAAGCGGAAGTACTGAGCCGCGGGCTGCACAAAAGGCGCATCTGTCCGACGCGCCTTTTTCTTTTCCCCCATCTTCTAAACCGCGGCGGGCTGAAACCCGCCCGCCAGTCTGGTATACCATCTTGCCAATCCCTTGCTGAATATGGTACGATTTATTGGGTGGGTATGCTGCCCGGATTGAGGCCCGAAGGCCAAATTGGAGGAGGAACACCATGGTCAAGATCGGTATCAACGGCTTTGGTCGCATCGGCGGCCTGATTCTCAGTTCCGTCATGGAGCACCCCAATGAAATGCAGGTTGTCGCCATCAATGACCCGTTCATTGATGTGGAATACATGGCCTACATGATCAAGTATGACACCGTCCACGGCCGTTTCGACGGGGATGTCAAGGCGGACAAGGAAAAGAACGTCCTGACCCTCAACGGCAAGGACATCAAGGTGTACGCCTTCATGAGCCCGGACGAAATCCCCTGGGCGGACGCCGGTGCGGAATACATCGCCGAGGCGACGGGCGTATTTACCGACATGGCCAAGGCCAGCCTGCACTTCAAAGGCGGCGCCAAGAAGGTCATCATCACCGCCCCCGCCAAGGACAAGGAAATCCCCATGTTCGTCATGGGCGTGAACCACAAGACCTACAACAAGGACATGAATGTGGTTTCCAACGCCTCCTGCACCACCAACTGCCTGGCCCCCCTGGCCAAGGTCATCAACGACAAGTACGGCATCAAGGAAGGCCTGATGACCACGGTGCATTCCACCACCGCGACCCAGAAGACGGTGGACGGCCCCTCCAAGAAGGACTGGCGCGGCGGGCGCGCCGCCAGCGCGAACATCATCCCCTCCTCCACCGGCGCCGCCAAGGCCGTGGGCGTGGTCATCCCGGAACTGAAGGGCAAACTGACCGGCATGTCCTTCCGCGTGCCCACCATCGACGTGTCCGTCGTGGACATGACCTGTACGCTGAAGACCCCGACCACCTATGAGGATATCAAGGCCACCATGAAGGCCGCCAGCGAGAGCAAGGAGTGGGAAGGCATCATCGGCTACACCGAGGACGCCGTCGTCTCCAGCGACTTCATCCACGACCCCCGCACCTCGATCTTCGACGCCGGGGCCGGCATCATGCTCAACGATACCTTCGTGAAGCTGGTCGCCTGGTATGACAACGAGTGGGGATATTCCAGCAAGGTGGTGGACTTCATCCGACATATGGCCAAGGTGGACGCGAAATAAGGGACAACCCGACAAGCGAGATCATACATAGAAACCGCCGGCAACGGCGGTTTTTTATATCAATATGTCAGCCTTTATTTCCCTACACAGAACGAGGAGAAGACCTCGTCCAGCAGCGCCTCGGACACGTTGTCCCCGGTGATGCCGCCCAGCGCCGCCATCGCGGCGTTGAGATCCACCGCGCATAAGTCAAGGGAAGTTCCATCGCGCAGCGCCCGGGCCGCGTCCCGGAGGTGTCCGGCGGCATCCCGGGCCAGGCGCATGTGGCGCGCCCCGCTGAGCGCACCGTCTCCCGGTTCCCCCGCCTGTTCGATGAGGGAGCGCCGGAGGGTATCCAGGCCTATGCCGGTCAGCGTGGACAGCGGGATAGCTTCCTTTGCATCAAAGAAGGACTGGGCTTCCAGCCAGGCTGCAAAAGCGGGATTCCGTGGCAGATCCGCCTTGTTGAGCAAAAACAGCGCCGTCTTTCCGCTCAGCGCCTCCAGCACCGCCTGGTCTTCCTCATCCGCGGGCTGGCTGGCGTCCAGCAACGCCAGGCGGCAGTCCGCGGCTTCCATGGCGGCAAGCGCGCGCTTCACGCCGATTCTTTCCACCGTGTCCGTGCTTTCCCGGATGCCTGCCGTGTCTTTCAGATGGAAACGGATGCCGCCCAGTTCGATGGCGCCGGTGACCAGATCCCGGGTGGTGCCGGGAAGCGCGGTGACAATCGCCCTGTCTTCCATCAGCAGGGCGTTGAGCAGGGAGGACTTGCCCACGTTCGGCTTCCCGCAGATTACGGCATGGAAGCCTTCCTCCAGGATGCGGGCGCCGCGCTCGTCGCAGGCGGCTTTCAGCCGCCCCGCAAGCGATTCCAGCGCGGGCGCCGCGCCAAGGACAGCTTCCTCCTCAGAATATTCCTCCGGATAATCGATCGCGGCGGTCACGCCGGCCATGATGTGCAGCAATTCCCGCTGCGCCTCCTGGGCGAACCGCAGCGCGCCGCCCTGCAGCTGGCGCAGCGCCGCATCCTTCGCCCTCCGCCCGGAGGCGGATACCAGCCGCATCACGGCCTCCGCCTGGCTCAGGTCGACGCGGCCGTTGAGGAAGGCGCGCTTCGTGAATTCCCCCGGTTCCGCCGGCACGACGCCCAGGGCGAACAGCACGTCCAGCAACTCCCCCGCAACCTGCGAGCCGCCGTGGAACTGGATTTCCGCCACGTCCTCCCGCGTATAGCTGCGCGGCGCTAACATCAGCACCGCCATGCACTCGTCGATAATCCGTTCCCCGTCCACCGCCCAGCCGTAGACCAGCGTCCGCTCCGGCAGTCCGGCATCCGCGGACGCGGGGTGGAAGACTTTTTTCAGCGTCTCCTTCGCCCGGGGGCCGGAGATGCGGATGACGGCAAGGCCGCCCCTGCCCGGAGGCGTCGCCAGCGCCGCGATGGTCGTCTGCTCCATTCCCCCTCCTCTTAACGAAGTATATCGGCTCACCCTGGCGCCCGCAAGGCCGGATTGAACGCCTCCAGGCAATTGCGTATAATGGGGAAACCAAGGAGGAACGCAATGGCTTTCGCGCACCTGCACCTTCATACCGAGTACAGCCTGTTGGACGGCGCCTGCCGCATCGGGCCGCTGGTCGCCCGGCTTCAGGAACTTGGCATGGACGCCTGCGCAATCACCGATCACGGGGCGCTGTACGGCGCCGTCGATTTTTACAAGGCCTGCAAGGCCGGCGGTATCCACCCGGTTATCGGATGCGAGATGTACGTCTGCCCGGACATGGATGAGAAAACCACGGCGGCGCGCGAGTACAGCCACCTGATTCTTTTATGTGAGAACGAAACCGGGTACCGCAACCTGATGAAACTGAGCAGCGCGGGATTCATGCGCGGTTTTTACTACAAGCCGCGCATCGACCTGAAACTGCTGCAGGCACATCACGAAGGGCTCATCGCCCTGTCTGCCTGCCTGTCCGGCGAGGTGCCCAAGCTTCTGTTGGAGGGTCGGTACGCGGACGCCAAGGCTCACGCCCTCATGATGCGGGAGATGATGGGCGAGGGGAACTACTATATCGAGCTGATGGACCATGCCATCCGGGAGGAGAAAATCGTCCTGCCACAGCTGGTCCGCCTGTCCGAGGAGACCGGCATCCCCGCCGTGGTGACCAACGACTGCCACTATCTAAGGGCGCAGGACGCCAAAGCCCAGGAAGTGCTCATGGCCATCCAGACGGGCAAAACCCTGGAGGACGCCCAGCGCATGCGCATGGAGACCGAGGAGCTCTACGTCAAGGGCGAAGAGGACATGCGCAGGCTCTTCCCCGGGATGGAGGACGCCCTGCGGCGCGCCCACGACATCGCGATGCGCTGCCGGGTGGATTTCGAGTTTGGCGTCCACCACCTTCCGCATTACCTCTCGGAATATGCGGAGGACAACCCTGCCCTGCTGCGCCGGCTGTGCCGCGAGGGGCTTAAAAAGCGCTATCCGGACGAGCCGCAGGCAGCCGTAGACCGGCTGGCGTACGAGCTGGGCGTCATCGAGGGCATGGGCTTCGTGGATTACTTCCTCATCGTCTGGGACTTCATCCGCTTCGCCCGGGAGAATGGCATCATGGTCGGGCCGGGGCGCGGCAGCGGGGCGGGCTCCATCGTCGCCTACTGCCTTAACATCACGCAGCTGGATCCGCTTCGCTACCACCTTTTGTTCGAGCGGTTTTTAAATCCCGAGCGCGTATCGCTGCCGGATCTGGATATCGACCTGTGCTATGAGCGGCGGCAGGAGGTGATCGATTACGTGGCGGACAAATACGGACATGACCACGTTGCGCAGATCATCACCTTCGGCACTATGGCGGCCCGCGGCGTCATCCGGGACGTCGGCCGGGTGATGGGCTACACCTACCAGGAAACCGACCAGGTGGCCAAGATGGTGCCGATGGAGCTGAACATCACGCTGGAAAAAGCGCTGGATACCAACCCCCAGCTGCGGGACGCGCGGGAGGTCAATCCCCGGGTCCGGAGCCTGCTGGATACGGCCGGGCTGCTGGAAGGCATGCCGCGGCACGCGGCGACCCACGCAGCCGGCGTGCTCATCACCGAAAAACCGCTGACGGAATACGTGCCGCTGCAGACCAACGACACAGTCGTCACCACCCAGTACGCGATGGGCAACATCGCCGAACTGGGGTTGTTGAAGACGGATTTCCTGGGGCTGCGCACCCTGACGGTCATCCGGGACGCGCTGATGATGATGGCCCAGTCAGGCGCGGTCATGCGGGACGAGGACATCCCCATCGACGACCCGGAGGTCTACCGGATGCTGTCCCAGGGGGACACGGACGGCGTATTCCAGCTGGAGAGCGCGGGCATGCGCAGTTTTATCGCCGAGCTCAAGCCCGAGCGGTTCGAGGACATCATCGCCGCCATCTCCCTGTACCGGCCGGGCCCGATGGCCTCCATCCCCCGCTTTATCCAGGGCCGCCACAACCCCGGAAGCATCCGCTACCTGACCCCGGAACTGGAGCCCATCCTGGGCGTCACCTACGGCTGCATCGTGTACCAGGAGCAGGTCATGCAGATTGTGCGCGACCTGGCGGGCTTTACCTATGGGCGCAGCGACGAGATCCGCCGCGCGATGAGCAAGAAAAAGAAGGACGTGATGGCCAGGGAGCGGGAGCGCTTCGTGGAAGGGTCAAAGGCCGAGGGCGTGCCCGGCGCCATCGCCCGGGGAATCAGCCGGGAAGCGGCGGAAGCCATCTACGACGAGATGATTGCCTTTGCCAGCTACGCCTTCAACAAATCCCACGCCGCCCCTTACGCGCTGCTGTGCGTGAAGACAGCCTGGCTCAAGGCGCATTACCCGGCGGAGTTCATGGCTGCGCTCATCAATTCCTACCTGGGCTCGACAGGCAAGGTCGCGTCCTATGTCCAGTACTGCCGCCGGCACGGCATCCCGGTGCTGCCGCCGTCCATCAACGATTCCAGGGTTAAGTTCCACGTGGAGCGAAAGGGCGGAAAGGCAGGCATCCGCTTCGGGCTCAACGCCATCAAGAGCCTGGGCGAAAAGGCGGCGGAAAGCATCGTGAAGGAACGGGAAGTGCGGGGACCTTACGCGGACATCTTTGACTTCTGCCGCAGGGCGGACCCGGGCGCCATCAACAAGCGTGCCTGCGAAGCGCTTATCAAGGCCGGATGCTTTGACGGGCTGGGCGGCAACCGGGTGCAGTGTATGCAGGTGTACGAGCCTGTACTGGACGCGGATGCGCGCAGCCGCCGGAATAACCACAAAAACCAGCTGTCCCTCTTTGACGCGGCGCTGGACAGCGCAACCAGCGGCACGGAACGCGCTTATCCGGATTTGAAGGAATATCCACGCCACGCCTTGCTGGCGATGGAGAAGGAAGTGACCGGCATCTATATTTCCGGTCACCCCTTGGACGCGTTCGCGGATGAACTGGGACGGCTGGAATGGACCAGCGGCGCGCTGGAGGAACTGGCCGAGCGGGAGGACCGGGGGCAACCCGAGGACGGGCGGTACGTGGAGATGGGCGGCCTGGCGGTCGGCGTCAAGCAGAAAGCCACGCGCAACGGAGGCCTGATGGCCTTTGTGACCCTGGAAGACCTGACCGGGCAGGTGGAGTGCCTGTTTTTCCCGCGGGTCTGGGACCAATGGAACTCGCTCATCCGGCAGGACGAGCCCTACGTGTTTTCCGGCCGCCTGTCCATACCGGAGGAGCGCACGCCCAGCCTGGTGGTGGAAAGCGTACGCCCGCTGGGCCGGGCAGCCGCGCGGGAAGCGCCGCGTGACCCGGCGCTCATTGCAAAGCAGGCGCCCAGCAAGTTATACTTGCAGATATCCCGCAGCCAGATGGAGCAGTGCGGCGCGGTGCTTCGCCGCTTCCCCGGCGACGTCCCGGTCTTCATCCACCTAAAGGAGGAGGGGCAGACGCTGCTGGCGCCCCGGGACTGGTGGGTGGGCGACGCGCTGGACGCGCGGGCAGACCTGCTGACGATACTGGGTAAAGAACAAGTCAAGGTGGTGAACAAGAAGGCATGAACAGAATGACCCTCAGCGTGCCGCCCGGAAGCGAATGGGCACTCGTGGTGCGCACGACCCTGGGCGCGGTTGGCGTGACCGCCAACCTGACCATGGACGTGATCGACGACCTGCGCACGGCCGTAGAGGAGGCGTTTGAACTGGTGACCCACCAGGAACGCTTCGTGGAGCGGGTGGTGCTCAGCTGCAAAATCGAGGAAGGTTTCATCAACATTTCCCTGGAAGCCCAGCGCGCCCCGCGGCAACAGGCCTGCGACATGATGGACCCGGAGGTCGCCCAGCTGGTCATCGGCACCCTGATGACGGACGTGAAGCTTGAAGGGGACCAGTGTGGCGTCTATGCCGTGCGCATGTCCCTGCCCGTAGGTGCCTGACCCATGATGAACGCGGACGATATCCACAACGCGGCGAAGCGCTATGCCCAGGAAAAGACCAAGGAAGCGCTGGACGAGGCGGTCAGCGTCGCGCTGCCGCTTTGCAACGCCATCGCGGCGCGATTTACCGGACGCGGCATCGAACTGGAGGATTTGCGCCAGGTAGCGGCCATGGCGCTGGTCAACGCGCTCAACGGTTTCGACCCCGGGCGCGGGCTGCGGTTTACCACTTACGTGACCCCGACCATTACCGGCACGGTGCGCAATTATATCCGTGACCGCGCCCAACTGGTCCGCACGCCCCGTGGCCTGCGGGAACAAGGCATGCAGATGGACAAGGCGCTGGAGCAGATGACCCAGAAGCTGCACCGGGACCCGACCGCGCAGGAACTGTCCGAGCAGCTGGGCTGGACCCTGGAGCAGGTCATCAGCGTGCACGCCTCCCGGGAGAAATCCCAGGTTTCTTCGTTGGACGCGCAGGATGAATCGGGGATGATGGTCTTCGACCACCTGGGCGAACCGGAAAAAGGGTTCGAGGACTTCGAGATGCGCGAGGATCTGCGCAACGCGCTCAAAACCCTGACCCCGGAGGAGCGCACCCTCATCCGGCTGCGGTTCCAGGACCAGCTTTCCCAGCAGGCCGCCGCGAAGCGGATGAGCCTGACCCAGATGCAGGTCTCCCGGATGGAGCGGCGCGTGCTGCGTGAATTGAAAAGCGTGCTGCAAACCCTGTGAGACCCCGGCCGCTTTGCGCCTGGCTGGTCGAGAACGGCTCCTGCGCGGACGAAAGGGAGGCGGCCGCGCTGGTTATGTCGGGCGAGGTTCTGCTGAACGACCATCCGGCAAAAGCCGGCGACCGGGTCAGGCCAACGGACAGGGTGCGCCTGCGGCGCCCGCCTCTCCCCTACGCCTCCAAGGGCGGGCTGAAGCTGGATGGCGCGCTGGCCCGGTTTGGGATTCCTGTCGCCGGCAGGGTCTGCCTGGACGCCGGCGCGTCCACCGGCGGGTTTACCGACTGCCTGCTGCGCCATGGGGCAAAACGCATATATGCGGTGGACGCCGGGTACGGACAGCTGCGGGGAACGCTGCGGCAGGACAGCCGGGTTGTCAACCTGGAGCGCACCAATATCGCCTCCTCCGCGCTGCTGGAACTGGAGCCCGCGCCGAGCCTGGGATGCTGCGACCTGAGTTACCTGTCCCTCAGGAAGGCGATTCCGCTGTACCAAGACATCCTGCGGGGGCAGGGCGAGGTGGTCGCACTGGTCAAACCGCTCTATGAGGTGGACGACGCGCAGGCCCGGCGCAGCGGGATTCTCCCGCCGGGCGCATATACGCCGATGCTTTGGGGATTGATCGGCTTCCTCAATGCCCTGGACGGCGTGCAGGTATGCGGCGTCTGCGAAAGCCCGGTGACCGGCAACGCAGGCACGGTTGAGTTTTTTTTACACGTCAGGCTGGGCGGGAAGGCCGCGCCCGTCCGCCTGGAGGAAGAAATCATGCGCAGCGTCGAGGCGGCGCTGGAGATCCAGCCCTACCGGAAGGAGGCGTGGACCGGCTGATGGATGAGCGTCCAGGAATCGATGAGCAAAAAGAACTGCTGAAGAGAAAGCGGATCGTCGGCGTCGTCATCCTGGCCGTCGTCATCTTGCTGATTGTCGGCCTGACCTTCTGGATCGGCGGACCGCTGCTGGCCGCCATCCGGAACAAGACCAGCTTCCGCCTCTGGATGCAGGAGCGCGGATTCCTGAAGTATCCGCTGATGGTGGGCATCATGGCGCTTCAGGTTGTCATCGCCCTGATTCCGGGCGAGCCCATCGAAATCGGCGCAGGGTACATTTTTGGCACCTGGGGCGGCGCCGCGCTGTGCCTGCTGGGCGCCGCGCTGGGCAGCGTGGTCATTATCCTGGCGGTGCGGCGATTCGGTCGGCCGTTCGTCCGCCTGTTCTTCTCGGACAAGCAGATTGAGAACGTCCGGCATCTGAGCGACCCCCGCAAGCGGGACGCGGCGATTTTCTTGCTGTTCCTCATTCCCGGGACGCCCAAAGACGTGCTGACCTACGTGTCGGGCCTGGTGCCCATCCACCTTGGGAAATACCTGGCGATTACCACGCTGGCCCGCATCCCCTCCGTAGTCTCCTCCACCCTGGGGGGCAACATGCTCGGGCAGCAGGAATACCGCCTGGCGGTCATCGTGTTCGTCCTTACGCTGGTTATCTCACTGGTCGGCGCGCTGATCTACCGCGTCTACCACAACAAGGTGGACGCGAAGCGCGCGCAGGTTGAGCTGCCGGCTGAAGGAGGCGAAGCGGAAAATACTCCGGAAACGGCGACGCCGCCGGGAGCCCCGGTAAAGGAGGGGGCTGCCGCCGCAGCTACGCCAGACCTTTCGGATGCCCAAGGCGACGACAAGGAAGGGAAACAGGGCGATGTTCCGGCTTGACGAGCAGGCGCGGGTCTTCGGCGTGACAGCGGTGGAGAATCTTTTCATCACCGAGTATCTGCCCTACGCCGACGGCAGCCAGATCAAGGTATACCTCTGCGGCCTGTACCACTCCGGCCAGCCGGACGATTGTTTCGGCGTACGGGAGTTGGCGGCGGAGTTGAACCTGGAGGAAGGCCAGGTGCTCTCGGCCCTGCGTTACTGGGAGCGCAGGCGGCTGGTGGAGCGGGTCAGCGACAATCCCCCCTCCTACGTCTTCCACCATCTGGGCCAGCGCATGCTGACCGGGCAGGACGGCCAGACCGGCGACCGCGCCTATATCGAATTCTCCGAGGCTGTCTATGCGCAGTTCGGGGAGCGGCGCAAACTGCGCCCCAACGACGTAGCGCTGGCCTTTGAATGGGTGCAGGAACTGGGGCTGGCGCAGGAGATCGTGCTGATGCTGCTCAACCATTTCGCAGACACCCGCGGCACCCACTTCTCCTTTAAAAGCGCGCAGCCCCTGGCCGTGATGATGAAGGAAGAGGGGATTGCCACGCCGGAACAGGCGGAGCAGTACCTGGGGCATTCCAAGAAAACCCACGCCGGCGCGCGGGCCGTGCTGTCCATGTTCAACTTAAGGCGCCTACCCACCGAGCCGGAACTGGCCCTGTATCGCAAATGGACGGAACAATGGGGCTTCGACGAGCAGGGCATCCTGGCCGCCTGCGGGCAGACGGTCACAGCCAGCAACCCCTCCTTCTCCTACCTCAACG